>NZ_JBFTQG010000008.1:0-222339 GCF_056398885.1 Cupriavidus sp. 01T418 | reverse complement strand
GGAGCACGCCAACACCGTCGAGCTGCAGCAGCGCTGCCTGAAGATCTGCGAAATCGGCGCCCAGATGCGCCTGCTCTACACCACCGCGCTCTACCACGACTACGTCGCGCAGGAAATTCCCCTGCCCGAACTGGACATGGCCGCCTGAGACGGCCGCCAGAGCGCGCAATAACACGCGGCCGGGCGCATCGCCCCGGCCGCCCCACAGACCGCTTGCGGAAACGTTGTATGCCGAAAGTCGTATTTCACAAGAACGGCCAGACCTTCGAGGATGAGGTCAAACCCAGTACCAACCTGGTGGTGCGCGCAGGGATCAAGCAGTTTCCCTACCCGAACCTGCGCTATGAGTGCGGCATGGGCAAGTGCTCCAAGTGCGCCTGCCGTGTGATCGCCGGCGGCGAACACCTGCCGCCGCCGAACTGGAAGGAAAAGAAGCAACTGGGCGAACGGCTGGAACAGGGCTATCGCCTGACCTGCCAGATCTGGCTGGAGCACGACATCGAGCTGATGCAGGATGAACTGCCGCCGGAAAGCGCCGCGGCCAACGTCGCGCAAATCGGCGTCCCGGCCAGCCCTCAGTAACCAGCAACCTCCGAGCAGCGCAGTCATGTACGTGATACTCAGCAGCAAGCCAGGGCAATTCAGGACCGAACTGGTCGAGGGGCTGGTCGCCGTCGAGGCTTACGACTATCTCTTCTATGGCCGCAAGACCGCCCACTTCGTCATCGCCGAAATGGCGTACCCGGTCAAGGTGAAGGTGGTCGAGGAATTCTGCCTCGACGCGGACCCGGATGCCGCGCAGGCGCCGACCATCAACTACGTACCCTCGAAATTCCTCGAGAAATTCGACACGCTGCAGGATGCCCGCGAAGAACTCCAGCGCCTCGCCACATTCGGCAGCATGGACATCTCGCTGGTGAAGCGCGAATAACGCGCGTATCAACCTTGTATGACCGGCACGACGCCGGGCAGCCCCTCATGCAATCGGATTGTCTTCATGATTGAAATCACCTTTGTCAGCAACGACGGCAAGGTCGTCAGCGCCCCCGAGAACAGCAACCTGCTGCGCGTGTCCCTGCGCGAGAAAGGCGGCATCCCCTTCAAGTGCGGCGGCGGCCTGTGCGGCACCTGCAAGTGCAAGATCGAACGCGGGCTGGAGTTCACCGACGCCGTCAAGCCGAAGGAGCGCAAGCACCTGACGGAGGCGCAGTTTGGCGAGGGCTACCGCATGGCCTGCCAGACCTTCGTCAACGGCGATATCAGCGTGTCCTGGGAAGTCCAGGTGAGCCCGGCCAGGGCTGTCGGGACGGTTGCCGGATAACTCCAGGCAAGCCACGGCGCCCGGCGACCGCAGTGACGCAGCGCGCGCCCGGCATCCCTGAACGGGACCCGCAGCGCACTTGCACGCCACGCGGCCCCGCCAAGGGTTGCCGCGCCGGTGCCAAGCCAGCTACGATGCGTCGGCACAGACCGGCAGCCCCTACCCAGCCACGCCGGCACAGGAGACAAGCCCCCAAAATGGAATCACACATCGCCCTCGGCGCGGCCCACTGGGTCTACCTCGCCGGCGTTCTCGCCATCGTGCTGACGATGGTGTTCCGCGCCAACGTCGTCGTGCCCGCCATCGTCGCGACCTTCCTCGTCACGCTGGCCTGGACCCATAGCCCGGTCAGCGCCCTGGCCAGCATTTTCAACGCCAGCCTGGTGGCCGCGCGCGAGCTGTTCAATATCTTCCTGGTGATCGCGCTGATGACAGCGCTGCTCAACGCGCTCAAATCGCTGCGCTCGGACGTGCGCATGGTGGAGCCCTTCCGCGCGGTGATGAAGAACGGCCATGCCGCCTACTTCATGCTGGCCGCCATCACCTACACCATCTCGCTGTTCTTCTGGCCCACGCCGGCGATCCCGCTGGTATCCGCCATCCTGCTGCCGGCGGCGATCGCCGCCGGGCTGCCGCCGCTGGCGGGCGCCATGGCCATCGCTATCGCGGGCCAGGGCACCGCGCTGTCATCCGACTATGTGATCGGGGTGGCGCCGGGCATCAGCGCCAAGGCAGCCGGGGCCGCGGTCAGCGCCGCCATGGTGGCGGACCGCGCGCTGGTGCTGTCGCTGATCACCGGCGGCATCGCGCTCACGATGGCTTACTTCTCCATCCGCGCGCAGATCCGTCCCGCCCATGCCGACCACCTGGAACGCTGGCAAGGCCGCGCACCCGACGCGCGCCTGGCGAATGTCGAAGCCGCCGGCAGCTTCGACAAAGCCGAACTGGCGCGCGGCACCGCGCACGACGAACCGCTCGGCACCGATGCCAATATCGCACGCAGCCTCTCGATGGTGGATCTGCGCCAGATCAAGTGGTCGAAGGTCTTCGCCGTGCTGACGCCGGTAGCCTTCGCCGCCGTGATCGCGCTGATGGTGGTGCCCAAGCTTGGCCTGGGCGTGGCCGAGCTCAAGGGCGGCGAGGCAGCCGCCATGGTGGGCGGCATGGCCGCGCTGCTGATGATCCTGTGCACGCTGGCGGCCGAGGGGCCGCGCAAGATGCTGGATGCCAGCGCCGAGCACATCACCGACGGTTTTGTCTTTGCCTTCAAGGCGATGGGCTCCGTGCTGCCGATCGCGGGCTTCTTCTTTATCGGCGCGGGCGACACCGCCGGCGCCATCCTGCAGATTGGCTCGGGCCATGCGCCCAGCCTGCTGTTCGAGCTGATCCAGGGCGCCGGGCAATGGATCCCCAACAACCACGTCATGGTGGCGTTCGGCGTGCTGCTGGTGGGCATGATCACCGGCATCGACGGCTCCGGCTTTGCCGGCCTGCCGCTGACCGGCACGCTGGCCGGCGCGCTGGGCCCGACCGTCGGCATCGACGCCGCCACGCTGTGCGCGGTGGGCCAGATGGGCGCGGTCTGGACCGGTGGCGGCACGTTGATTGCGTGGTCCTCGCTGGTGGCTATCACCGGTTTCGCGCGCGTGCCGGTGCTCGATGCGGTGCGGGCCCTGCTGATGCCGGTGCTGGCGGGCCTGGCCGTATCGACGCTGTGCGCCGTGGTGCTGTGGCGCTGAGAGACCGCTCACGCTCGGCACGGCGTCATACCCAATTGATTTGATTCTCCTGGAGCGCTACGCATGACATCCACAGCTTCCGCCAGCCTTGCCGCCACGGCCGCCATCGCTGGCGGCGAAGGCGTGCGCGCCGCGCACTGCATGGTCGCCACCGGCCACCCGCTCGCCGCCGAGGCCGCGCTGCAAGTGCTGCGCGAAGGCGGCAGCGCTATCGATGCGGCGCTCGCGGCCGATGCCATCCTCGGCGTGGTGGAACCGATGGCCACCGGCATCGGTGGCGACCTGCTGGCCATGATCGTCGAGCCCGATGGCCATGCCGTCAGCTACAACGGCACGGGGCGCGCGCCCGCCGCCTTCCCAATGGACGCGCTGGCCGGCCTGCCCAGGCAGCGCATCCCCGAGCGCCATGCGCTGTCGCTGACCACGCCCGGCTTGGTGCGCGGCTGGGAAGACCTGCACCGCCGCTACGGCCGGCTGGAATGGAAACGGCTATTCGCACCCGCCATTGCGCTGGCGCGCGACGGCTTCGCGGTAGCGCCGGTGGCGGCGCGGGAATGGGCCTTGTTCGACCGCGTGCTGCATCAAGACCCGGTCTGCGCGGCGCTGTATCGCGCTGGCCGCCCGCCGGCAGCCGGGGAGATATTCAGCAACCCGGAACTGGCCGCCACGCTGGCCGCCATCGCCGCCGAAGGCGCCGATGCCTACTACCTCGGCAAGCCGGCCCAGGCCGCTGAAACGGCCAGCCGCAATGCCGGCGGCGCTCTGGCTGCCGCCGACTTCGCGACCCATCGGGGCGATTTCTGCACGCCTGTCTCCACCGGTTTTCGCGGCCTGACCATCCTCGAATGCCCGCCCAATACGCACGGCATCGCCATCCTGCACGCGCTGGACGAACTGGGTGAACTCGATCCTGCCCTGTTGGCGCAGGACGATCCCGCAGCCGTGCTGCGCACGGTGCAGGCCATGGGCCGCGCCATGCAGTACGCCAGGGAGACCGTGGCGGACCCGGCCGGCAATACCGTCTGCACCGTAGTGGTGGACCGCGACGGTCTGGCGGTCACGTTGATGACCAGCATCTTCAAGCGCTTCGGTTCGGGCATTGCCGTGCCCGGTTGCGGCTTCGTGCTGCAGAACCGCGGCTTCGGCTTTGCCGGCCCCGGCCATATCAACAGTCCGGCTCCCAACAAACGTCCGTATCACACCGTGGTGCCCGGCGCGGCGCTGCGCGATGGCCGCTTCCATGCTGGCTTCGGCGTGGTGGGCGGGTTGATGCAGCCGCAAGGCCAGCTGCAGTTGCTGGTCAGGCTGGCCGCCTGGCAGCAACCGCTGCAGGCCGCACTGGACGCGCCGCGCTGGCGGCTTGAATCCGATACCGCCCTTGCCATCGAGGCCGGCATGCCGCCGGAGATCGTCAGGGTCCTGCGCGATGCTGGCTTTGCCGACCCCGCCGGCCTGGGCGAACTCGGCGGGCGCAGCGATTTCGGCGGCGCACAGATCGTCATGCGCGATGCGTCCGGCACGCTGCTCGGCGCCTCGGACAAACGCAAGGACGGCATTGCGCTGGGCGAGTAAAACCTCGTCCGGAATGATCCCCTTTCATCCTCCCAACCCGCTGGAGCCTCACCGGTGACCCTGAAGATCTACGGCATTCCCGCCTCGCGCGCCATCCGTCCCATCTGGGCGGCGGAAGAACTCGGCCTGCCCTACGAGAACATCCCGCTGCATTACGCCTCGGCCGAGGTCAAGGCACCCGCCTACCTGGCGATCAATCCCAACGGCACGGTGCCCGCCATCGACGACGAGGGCCACATCGTCTACGAGTCGCTCGCCATCACGCTGTACCTGGCCCGCAAGCACGCGGCGCGGGGCCTGTGGAACGGCACGCAGTCGCAGGACGCGCACATTCTGCAATGGACCTTGTGGGCCGCCACCATGATGGAGCCGCTCACCACGCAATGGGCCCAGCATACCCGGCTGCTGCCGGCCGCCGAGCGCAATCCAGCGCTGGCCGGCGGTGCGCTGGCTGCATTGCGCAAGCCGCTGGCCGTGCTGGACGCGCATTGCGCGCGCCAGCCCTACCTGTTGGGCGATGTTTTCACGGTGGCGGACCTGAACGTGGCGTCGGTGCTGCACCGGCTGGCCGATCTGGATGCCGCGGGCTTTGCCAGCCTGGGCGAGTGGCACCAGCGCTGCGTGACGCGGCCGGCGGCGCAGCGTGCATTTGCGTTGCGGCAGAAGGCGGCCTGAGCGACGGCTGCCTAAGCGACCGCCCTCCTCACTTCCTTCCTCGCTTCCGCCCTCACTTCCTTCCTCTCCTCCTTGCGCCGCCCATACCAGCCGCCGATCGCCAGCAGCAGCGCCACCGCCACGATGTCGCCACCCAGCGCAATGGGCCGCGAGGGCCGGCCGCCGGCAATGCCATAGGTAAAGCCTTCGATCACCACCGACAGCACGGCGCCAAAGACGAAGCAAAACAGGCTGTGGCGGCCGATCTGCACCACCGGCCCCATCAGTGACGCCAGCCGCGCCACCCAGCCCGCGCGCACCGCGAGGTAGCACAGCCAGGCCAGCCCGAGAAAGCTCACGATACGCAGCGCCGCCAGGCTTTTCTTGGGCAGCGGGAAGACCATGGTCGGCACCCATGCTGGCAGCCACGGCTCGTACACATGCGGACGCATCCACAGGTAGGCCAGCAACACACCTGCCAGGGTCACCGCCACCGCGAGCACCGTGACGACCCAGCGCACCAGCGCCTGGCGCGGCAGGATCACGTCCGGCCGCAGGCGCGTCATCAGGCCCAGGCCGAACAGCAGTTGCCAGGCAAAGGGGTTGAAGCTCCAGCCGTTGCCATCGCTGCTAGGCAGCAGCGGCGTGAGCATCGGCGCCATCAGCCACAGCAACGCGCTGGCCCCGATAAACATCAGCGGCAGCGCCCGCGCCATGCGTATCGCCAGCGAAGCGAACAGGATGAACACGGCGTACATCGGCAGCACGTCGGAGACAAAAGGCTGCCGGGCGACACTGAACACCTCGATCAGCGTGCCGAGCGGATGCGCCATGAAGATCGGCGCCTCCGTGGAGTGGATCACCGGCGCCGGCACCCTGGCCAGCGCCAGCAACAGGCCGAACACCAGCATCAACACGCCTGTCAGCACGAACGCCTTGTAGATCTCCCAGCTACGGCGGATCAGGCGGTTCTGCGCGGCGCCGGCGCCGTGCCGCGCCTCCATGGCAACGTAGGCCGCCCCTGCCGAATAACCGGCCAGGAAGACAAAGATCTCCGCCGCGTCGAAGAGCGCGAAATTGCGGATGGTGTAGTCGGCCAGCACGCTGCCGTTCACATGGTCCACCACGATGAAAATCAGCGCGATACCGCGAATCAGGTCAACCTCGGTCCTGCGCCGGGTTCCGTTTATCGACAAAAGCAACTCCTGCAATACCTGGCAATCCGGGCGCTCCGACAAAGGGCCCGGATGTCTCAGAGACCATTGAACCATGGTCCCCGCTATAAAAATGATTTAATCAGCACCCAAAGGTAGCCGGTGGCGTTCAGCGTGCTGCTGGTGCATCACTCGACTTTGTCCTTGAATAGGGAAAAAAGTGCGACGGGCGATGCGCGCCCGTTGGCGCGGACGGCAAAAGGCCCCGGCGATGCAGCCGCGCCAGGGTGAAATGATACGGCATACTGGGGATTACCCTAGGACATGCTGCCAATCGACGAAGGCCTGGCGGTGGAAGCAATGCAGTTCATGGTCGCCGCGGCGTCGCACGATGCGCGGGGGACAGCCGCGCTTTCGTCGAGAAGCGTCCGGCGGTGTTTCGCGGCGCCTGAGTCCGCGGCCAGGCCTTGCCGAAGCGGCAGCTCTCGCACATGCCGGACTGGCAATGGGCGCTTGCAGCGCATATATTGACCAGCACAAGCGCGGCCCCGGCCGGCTGGCCGGCCTCCGCCCCCGGGGATACGGATAGCCGGTACGGCATGCCCGAAGGAGACTGGCGATGCAAGCGCAAATGGCAGGCACTGCCGCACCCGATTCCTCGAAGGCAGGCGCCGTACTGCGCGTCACCAGCGGCAACTTCCTTGAACAGTTCGACTTCTTCCTGTTCGGTTTCTACGCCACCTATATCGCCCACGCATTCTTTCCGTCGAACAGCGAATTCGCCTCGCTGATGCTGACCTTCGCCGTGTTTGGCGCGGGTTTCCTGATGCGCCCGCTCGGCGCCATCATCCTTGGGGCCTATATCGACAAGGTGGGGCGCCGCAAAGGACTGATCGTGACGTTGTCGCTCATGGCGTGCGGCACCATTCTGATCGCCCTTGTGCCGGGCTATGCCACCATCGGCCTGATGGCGCCGCTGCTGGTGCTGATCGGCCGCCTGCTGCAGGGCTTCTCGGCGGGCGCCGAGCTGGGCGGCGTCTCGGTCTACCTGGCGGAAATGGCGACACCGGGCCACAAGGGCTTCTATACCGCCTGGCAGTCGGCCAGCCAGCAGATCGCCATCGTCGTGGCAGCCGGGCTCGGCTTTGCGCTGAACCACTGGATGACCAGGGAGGCGCTCGGCGAGTGGGGCTGGCGCATTCCGTTCTTTATCGGCTGCCTGATCGTGCCTTTCCTCTTCGTGCTGCGCCGTTCGCTGCAGGAAACCGAGGAATTCAGCGCCCGCCGGCACCATCCGAGCACGCGCGAGGTATTCGATTCGATGCTGCGCAACTGGCGCACGGTGCTGGCCGGCATGCTGCTGGTGGCGATGACTACGACCACCTTTTACCTGATCACCGTCTACACCCCGACCTTCGGCAAGACGGTGCTCAAGCTCAGCACCGCCGACAGCCTGGCGGTGACGCTGTGCGTGGGCATCTCCAACTTTTTCTGGCTGCCCATCGGCGGCGCGCTGTCCGACCGCATCGGCCGCCGCCCTATCCTGCTGGCGATTACCTTGATCGCGCTGGTCACCGCTTATCCCGCGCTAGCGTGGCTGGCCAGCGCGCCCAGCTTCGAGCGCATGCTGCTGGTGCTGCTGTGGCTGTCCTTCCTGTTCGGCATGTACAACGGTGCCATGGTGGTGGCCCTGACCGAGGTGATGCCCTTCGAGGTGCGCGTGGCCGGCTTCTCGCTGGCCTACAGCCTCGCCACCGCCGTGTTCGGCGGCTTTACGCCGGCGATTTCGACCTACCTGATCGAGGTCACGGGCGACAAGGCCGCGCCGGGTTACTGGATGTCCTTTGCCGCTGCGTGCGGGTTGCTGGCCACCATCATCCTGTATCGCAAGGGGCGACCCGTAGCTTCGGCATTTTGAGGCGTTTGCTCCGTTGTGCACCGCAACAGAGATTTCCGGCAAGCCCCTCTTCCAAAAAGCCAAATTGCCGAAGCCGGCACAAAGCGCGACACTCTCTGCCAGCAGCGGGCGCAACAGGTGCGAGAGACGCGGCCGGCAAGCCATCGCCTGCCGGCCATTGCGCCGGCACAGGCCAGCCACGAGACAAGCAAGCACACCCCGAGAGCCGCAACGGCAGCCCCATCCCTCTATGCCTATGTCACCGACCAGCACCGACTTCACCTCCCTGCCCGCCCTGGTCGACGCACAAGCCGCGTTACGGCCGCAGCACCCTGCCGTGGTGCTGGACCAGCACAGCGTCGACTTCGCCACCCTCAACCAGCTCGCCGACCGGGTGGCTGCCGCGCTGCAGCGCGATGGCGTGCCGGCGCGGGGGGCCGTGGCGATCTGCGCGGCCACCTCGATCGAATACGTCGCCGCCTTCCTCGGCAGCCTGCGTGCCGGCGTGGCGGTGGCGCCGTTGTCCCCGGCGCTGAACCCGCAGACGCTGCGCGGCATGGTGCAGGATTCGGGAGCGCGCCGGCTGTTTATCGATGCCAGCACGCGCGATGCCCTGCACGGACTGGAAGCCGAACTGGGTATTCCCTGCATAGCGCTGGACGACAGCGACGCGGGACTGGCCTTCACCAAATGGCTGGCCCCCGGGAACGCCCGGCCGGCGCCGGTCGACGTGCAGCCCGACTGGGCTTTCAACCTGATCTACTCGTCCGGCACCACCGGCGTGCCCAAGGGCATCATCCAGCCTTTCGGCATGCGCTCTTCACACGTGCAGCGGGGCACCCAGGGCGGCTACGGGCCGGACAGCGTGACACTGCTATCGACCCCGCTGTACTCCAACACCACGCTGGTCAGCCTGTTCCCCACCTTGTCGCTGGGCGGCACCGTGGTGCTGATGCGCAAGTTCGATGCCGGCCAGTATCTCGAACTGGCGGCCCGGCATCGCGTCACCCACACCATGCTGGTGCCGGTGCAGTACCAGCGCATCCTGGCGCACCCGGACTTCGCCCGTACCGACTTGTCGTCGTTCCGCTACAAGTTCTGCACCAGCGCGCCCTTTGCCGCCGCGCTGAAGGCCGAGGTGCTGGCCCGCTGGCCGGGTGCGCTGATCGAGTACTACGGCATGACCGAGGGCGGTGGCCGCTGCGAACTGCGCGCCCACGAGCATCCGGACAAGCTGCATACGGTCGGGCGTCCGTCCGCGGATACCGACATGCGGCTGTTGGACGACGACGGCCGGGAGTTGCCGGCGGATGCGCCGCCGGGTACGCCGGGCGAGATCGTCGGGCACTCCCCCGCGATGATGTCCGCCTACCATAACCATCCGGAGAAGACGGCCGAGGCCGAGTGGTTCGATGCTACCGGCAAGCGTTTCATCCGCACCGGCGACGTCGGCTATTTCGATGCCGATGGCTTCCTGATCCTGATGGACCGCAAGAAGGACATGATCATCTCCGGCGGCTTCAACATCTATCCGAGCGATATCGAAGCGGTGCTGCTGGGCCATGCGGACATCGCCGATGCGGCCGTGGTCGGGGTGCCGTCGGAGCGCTGGGGCGAAACGCCGGTGGCCTTCGTGGTGCTGCGGCCCGGCGCCACGGCCGAGGCGGCCGGACTGCTCGACGAGGTCAACGGCCGGCTGGAAAAAATGCAGCGGCTTGCCGCGCTGGTACTGACGGACGAACTGCCGCGCAACGCGATCGGCAAGGTGCTCAAGCGCGACTTGCGCGAACGGTTCGGACGCGCGCCCTGAGCCTGCGGCGCGCGGCAGCAAACAGGAACGCAAGGCATCTGCTTAAATCATTCCGTCGATTCGTCGATTCCGTCGATTTCAGGACACCAAGACACCCGGGACAACCAGGGAGACCCATGAGCATCAACGGCAAGGCATATATCGTCGGGGCCTACGAGCACCCGACCCGCAAGGCACCGGACAAGACTGTCGCGCAACTGCACGCCGAGTCCGCCAAAGGCGCGCTGGAAGACGCCGGGCTGACCCTGCAGGACGTGGACGGATACTTCTGCGCGGGCGACGCGCCCGGCCTCGGCGCGCTCAATATGGTCGACTACCTCGGCCTGAAAGTGCGCCATGTCGATTCCACGGACACTGGCGGGTCGGCATATATCGTCCACGTCTCGCACGCCGCGCAGGCCATCGCCGCCGGCAAGTGCAATGTGGCGCTGATCACGCTGGCCGGACGGCCGCGCTCGGAAGGATCGAGCGGCACGCAGGCGCGCAACTGGGGGGCGAATCTGCCCGACCAGCCTTTTGAGGCGCCGTTCAACCCGGTGACCGTGAATTTGTACGCCATGGTGGCGATGCGCCATATGCACCAGTACGGCACCACCAGCGAGCAGCTCGCGTGGGTCAAGGTTGCCGCCTCTCATCACGCCCAGCACAACCCCAACGCCATGCTGCGCGACGTGGTGACCGTGGATGATGTGCTCGGCTCGGCGATGATTTCCGACCCGCTGCACAAGCTCGACTGCTGTGTCGTGTCCGACGGCGGCGGCGCGCTGATCGTGGCCCGCCCGGAGATCGCCGCCAGGCTCAAGCGCCCAAAGGTCAAGATCCTCGGCGCCGGCGAAGCCGTCAAAGGCCAGCTCGGCGGCATGGTCGACCTGAGCTGGTCGGGCGCCGCCATCTCTGGCCCGATCGCCTTTGAAGAAGCGGGCATCCGTGCGTCCGATATCAAATACGCCTCGATCTACGACAGTTTCACCATCACGGTACTGATGCAGCTGGAAGACCTGGGTTTCTGCAAGAAGGGCGAAGGCGGCAGGTTCGTGGCCGACGGCAACCTGATTTCCGGCGTGGGCAAGCTGCCCTTCAATACCGACGGCGGCGGCCTGTGCAACAACCACCCGGCCAATCGCGGCGGCATCACCAAGGTGATCGAAGCGGTACGCCAGCTGCGCGGCGAAGCGCATCCGGCCGTGCAGGTCAAGAACTGCGACCTCGCGCTGGCCCAGGGCACGGGCGGCTATCTCGGCTCGCGCCACGGCAGCGCCACCCTGATCCTGGAACGGGAGTAATTCGATGAGCACACCCTACACCGCCACTCCCCTCAAATCGCCGCAGGTAGCGCCGGACAACACCGAGTTCTGGGAAGCCGCGCGCGCCGGCCGGCTGCTCGTCAAGCACTGCAAGTCCTGCGGCAAACCGCACTGGTATCCGCGCACACTGTGCCCGTTCTGCATGGGCGAGACCGAATGGAAGCAGGCCTCGGGCCGCGGCACCATCTATTCATTCACCGTCACCCGCCGCGCCGGCCCCACGCCCTTCTGCATCGCCTATGTGGCGCTGGAAGAAGGCGTGACCATGATGACCAACATCGTGGACTGCGACCTGGATACGGTGCGTATCGGGCAGGAAGTCAAGCTCGTGTTCACGCCCACGGAGGACGGGCCGCCTGTGCCTACCTTCACGCCGCGCTAAGCGGGATCGAAGCAGGAAGGCGCCGCGGCCAGGCCGCGGCGCCTTCACATCGGGTATCGATGCGGGCCCCTCAGCCCGCACCACCGTCCCATCGCACGCAGCCATGTCCGAAGTTACAGACAGGCAGGGCCAGTACCAGCACGCTGGTTAGCGGCGGATCCGGCACGTGGCGGGCCAGCAAATGGCACCGTGCCGTGCAATGTCTGCACATTTTCGCGCAAGCCCTACAGTTCCCCACCAGTTGTCCGTTAGCCGGGTCACGCTGACCGACAACAAAATTGCCGGAGGCCTTTTCCACAACCGCACCTACCCCACCGCGCATGCCTCTCTCGCTACGTACACGCATTACGGCGACCTGTGTCGCCATTGTTGTCACCGCCCTGTCGGCATCCACCGGCATCACCTACGTTGTCACAAAGCATAGCGACGAACGCACCCTGAGGCAGAACCTCGCCACCATCACCCAAGGCAACGCCCAGGCCATCACGGAGTGGCTGACCGCACGTGCCGCCATGGTGCAAGCTGTTTCCCCCGAAAGCCTTGCCGGCGATCCCATGTCCGCGGTCACGCAACTGGAAAAATCCGGTGGTTTTGTCGTGGCTTATGCGGGATATCCGGACAAGCACGCGGTGTTTTCCCGCGACCTCGGCATTCCCGCGGACTACGACCCCACAGGCCGCCCGTGGTACCAGGCCGCGGTCAAGGCCGGCAAGCTGGTGATCACGCAGCCGTACGAAGACATCGCTTCGAAAAAACTCGTGGTGACGCTGGCCCTGCCGGTGCTGGCCAATGGCCAGCTGAAAGCCGTGGTGGCCGCTGACGTCAACCTGGATGCCGTCACTGCCATCGTGACAGGCATCCACCCCACTCCTGCCAGCTTCGCCTTCCTGGCCGATAACAGCGGCCGCATCGTTGCGCATCCGGACGCCAAGCTCAACCTCAAGCCTGCCACCGACCTGTCCGCCGAGCTGACAGCGAACGCGCTGGACAGCCTGGCGGATCTCGACAAGCCGTTCGCGGTGACGATAGCCGGCGCGGCCAAGCTGCTCCATGCGGAGCCAGTCAAGAATTCGGACTGGCGACTGGTTGTCGCCATGGATGAGGACGAAGCCCTCGCCGGCCTGCGCGAAGTGCTGCGGGCCATGTCCATGACACTGGTGGCTGTGGCCTTGCTCGCCGCCGCGGTGGGCTCCGTGATGACTGCCTCGGCGTTCCGGCGGCTGTCCCAGGTGCGCGCGGCGATGGACGAAATCGGCTCCGGGAACGGCGACCTGACCAAGCGGCTGCCGGCTGACGGACAAGACGAAGTCGCCCGGATTGCCCGCTCGTTCAATCAGTTTGCCGACAAGCTATCCACCGTCCTGATCGATATCCGCGACAGCAGCGAATCCGTCCGGACAGCAGCCGCGGAAATCTCCCAGGGCAATATCGACTTGTCGTCGCGCACCGAGCAGGCTGCCGCCAGCCTGGAGCAGACGGCTGCGTCCATGGACCAGCTCACCGGCACCGTGCAGAACTCGGCCGAAGCCGCAGTGCGTGCCGGCGAACTGGCTGCGTCGGCGTCCCAGGTCGCCAACCGCGGAGGCGAAGCCGTTGCGCGGGTGGTGACTACGATGCAGGAAATCTCCACGGCGTCGACCAAGATCCACGACATTATCGGCGTCATCGACGGCATTGCATTCCAGACCAATATCCTCGCGCTGAACGCTGCCGTGGAAGCCGCCCGCGCCGGAGAACAAGGGCGTGGATTCGCCGTGGTGGCCGGCGAAGTCCGCACGCTTGCGCAACGCAGCGCCCAGGCCGCCAAGGAGATCAAGGTGTTGATCAGCAAGTCGGTGGAGAAGGTGGATTCGGGCGCGGACCTGGTGCAGGAAGCCGGGGAAACCATGAACAGCATTGTCGCCAGCGTGAAGCAGGTGGAGCAGGTGCTCAGCGAAATCTCGGCCGCGGGTGGCGAACAGAGCGTCGGCATCATGCAGGTCAACCAGGCCGTGGGCCAGCTCGACAACACCACGCAGCAGAATGCGGCGCTGGTCGAGCAAGCGTCGGCTGCCGCCGGCTTCCTGCATGAGCAGGCCAACAAGCTTGCCGACGCGGTGAGCCAGTTCCGGCTGGCCCGGGCGCATGGCGGCGCGCTAGTGGCTTGAAGCACCAGGGAACGCCAGTAGCGGAGCCCATGGTTCTTGCCGGCACGACCGCGGCGGGGCGGCACGGCGGCGCAGCGCATCAAGCGCTTCGCGCTGCGATCACCGGCCGCCCCCTACTCACGCCACCTTCGGAAAATCCACCACCGTATCGTTGACGCGATTGACCATATTGGTGAACAGGATCGCGCTGACCACCTGCACCGCCTCGACGATCTGGCGGTCGGTGTAGCCGGCTTCGCGCAGATTGGCCACGGCGCCGGCGGGCAGCGTGCCGGAGGTCTTGACCAGGGCCAGCGCAAAGCGGACCAGGGCGTCGATCTTGCTGTCTTCCGGGTAGCTGCCGGCGCGCAGTTCGCGTGTCTGCTCCGCGCTGTAGCCTGCCATCTTGCCGGTCATGGTATGCGCTGCGACACAGTAGTCACAGCCCGAGGCTTCGCTCACGGAAAGATTGATGGCCTCCTGTTCGCGGGCGCTCAGCGTGGACTTCTTCAGCAGCGCGCCGGTTTGCAGTACGTTGGCCAGCACCGCCGGGGCATTGCTGCCGATGGTGAGGTAGGCATTGGGCACCTTGCCGACGGCGGCCTTGATGGCGGCGAACAGTTCGGCGGTTTCGCCAGTGGCTTCATTGACGCTGATGGTGTGCAGACGGGACATGATGGACTCCGGTTGGTTGCGTGATGGATCGCGCCGTGTTTGTTGCGCTGCTTCCATGGACTGAAGTCTAGGCTGGCAAACTGCCATTTACCGCATATAATCGTCGCAATATCCTGCTTTATCGTCTCAATTTCCAGTCTCAATTTTCAGGCTCAACCTCCAGTCTCAAACCGAACCATGGATGCCCTGACCGAACTGGTGCGCATGCTGGCTCCCGCCGGCACGGTGGACCTGCACTGCCGCTTTGCCGGCAACTGGCGGGTGGATGAGGCGGCGGCGCCGGCCGGACACCTGCCCTATCACGTCATCCTGGACGGGCAGGCGTGCGCGCTGGTGGGACAGGAAACGATGGCGCTGGGCGCGGGCGACGTGCTGCTGTTTCCCCATGGCAGCGCGCACACGTTGCGCAGCAGCGGCCTGCCCGACGACGCCTCGCCCATGCCCGTCCCTCAGACGCGCTTCAATGGCCTGCTGACGGAGTTGACGATACCGGGCGACGCGCATCCGCTGGACATGCTGTGCGGCACCTTCGTGCTCGGCTTGCCGGGCACCATGCTGTTGCGCAACCTGCCCCCGGTGCTGCGCATCGCCACCGCGGATCGCGCCGATTGCGCCTGGCTGGATGCGCTGATCGCAATGATGCGCAATGAAGCACAGGCGCCCGAGCCGGGTGGCATGGCGGTGATCGCGCAGCTATCCACCGCCTTGCTGACCTTGCTGCTGCGCGCCTTGATTGCCCAGGGCGGCGTCACGCACAGCCTGCTGGCGCTGATGGCCGATGCACGCATGTCGAAAGCGATCGATGCGGTGCTGCGCGCACCGGCCGAGCCATGGTCGGTGGCTTCGCTGGCCGCGGTGGGCAACATGTCGCGCGCCACCTTTGCCCGGCGCTTTACCCAGCTCAGCAGCGAGACCCCACTGCAACTGGTCACCACCTTGCGCATGGAACTGGCGGCCCGGCTGCTGACGCAGGACCGCGATTCCGCGGCCAGCATCGGCGCGCATTGCGGCTATGCCTCAGAGGCGGCGTTCGGGCGCGCCTTCAAGGCGTATTTCGGCATGGCGCCGGGCGCGTTCCGGCGCGAGGCGCGGGAGCGCCGCGCCGCCGCCGCCGTGGCGGCGGCGCAGGATCAGGCGGCGACGCGCTGAACTTCGTAGACCTGCAGGTGGGCATAGGCGATGCGCACCAGCGGCACGTCATGCCCCAGGCGCGCCGCGCGCTGCGCCATGTCGCCGACAAGATCGCGGGCCTCCAGGCGGGGCGCGCCTTGCGCGATGTCGCGCATCATCGAGGCGGCCCACGTGGAGGTCTCGTCCAGCAGCCGCGCGGCCATGGCATCGGCCACCGGCCCGGGCAAGGCATGGCCGGACAGGCGCGCCACCGCCGCGCATTCGTCCATGGCCTGCTGCATCAGCGCGCGTCCGTCGGCGGTCCGGGCGATCTCGCCGACCGTGCCGCGCATCAGGCAGGTCATCAGCGCACCAGCCGAGATCATCACCCACTTGTTCCACAACGCCTGGTCGATCGCCGGCGACAGCTCGCGCGTGCCAGGCGTGGTCGCGGCAAGTGCATGAAAAGCGCTGGCCAGGTCCTGCGCTGCTTCGGCACGGGCACCCACCACCAGCCGGTCCGCCGCGCCCTGGTGTACCACCACGCCGGCAGGATCCAGCGTGGTCGCGATGTACGAGACGCCGCCGAGCACCCTTTCCCGCCCGTAGCGCGCATCCAGCGTCTCATACGCGCGCAGGCCGTTGACCAGGGGCAGGATCGCCGCGCCCTTGCCGCTCGCGCCATCCAGCGCCGGATCCAGTGCGGCCATCGCGCTGGCCAGGTCGTAGGTCTTGCAGGCCAGCAGGACGAGGTCGTAGTCCGCCCTGACGTCCTCGGCCAGCACGGTCTTCACGGCGGCATGGATATCGCCAAGCTCGCTGCGTACTACCAGGCCGTCCCTGGCCAGCACTTCCGCGCGCCGTGGCCGCACCAGGAACGTGACATCGGCGCCGGCCTGCATCAGCCGCCCGCCGTAGTAACCGCCCATGGCGCCCGCGCCCAGGACCAGAATCTTCATGACGTTCCCCGCTTCGATCAATGGGATGGATAACAAAAAATGCCTACGAGACGCCCCTACCCACAAGCTCGTCGCCCGCCTGTGCGGCATCCTCACCGTCCGACAAGAAGCCGGCGGCGGTTTCAAGCCGCCGGCGCGTGCCGTCTCCGGCGGCGGGACCAGGCACCAGCGTGTGCCGCGTGAAATTCACGCGCTCGCCGGTGCCGGCGTCCACCAGCACCGGTTCGACGACCTTGCCGGTTTCCCTGTCGAGCAATTCCACGCTGGGACCTTCCGGCGCGAAGTGCTTGTTGCCCCACGCCAGCATGGCCAGCAGCACGGGCAGGAAATCGCGCCCGCACTGCGTCAGTACATAYTCATAGCGCGGCGRCTTCCCGGAATACTGGCGCCGTTCCAGCAAGCCCTCGTCCACCAGCGCGGTCAGGCGGCGTGTGAGCATGTTGGGCGCGATATCCAGGTTCTTCTGGAAATCGTCGAAACGCCGCGCCCCATAGAACGCCTCGCGCATCAGCAGCATGCTCCACCACTCGCCGACCCGTTCCAGGCTGCGGGCGATCGGGCATTGCATATCCCTGAAGGTTTTTCTCTGCATGGTCGTGGGCTCCACTCCGGCGTCCTGATACTTTCAACATGATAGCTGGATTGCAGCGCCCCCGCCCCGGAAAGTCCGCCCCGCCCGCCCCGCCTAATCCAGGGCTTCGAGCGCCAGCGCGATACCCTGCCCGCCTCCGATGCACAGCGTCACAATGCCCCGGCGTATCCCGTCCGCGCGCATCGAATACAGCAGGCGCGTAGTCAGCACCGCCCCGGTTGCGCCAATGGGGTGGCCGTGCGCGATGGCGCCCCCTTCCACGTTGATGATGTCGAGCGGCAATCCGAGTTCGCTGGCTACCGCCAGGGGCACTGCCGCGAAGGCTTCATTGATCTCGACCCGCTCGACATCGCCCAGCGCCCATTGCGCGCGTTGCAGCGCCTGGCGCACGGCCGGAACGGGGCCAAGGCCGAACAAACCCGGCTCGACCGCGCCCACGCCGTAGGCCACCAGCCGGGCCATCGGCGCAAGGCCTTTGCTCTCGGCCAGGGACCGTTCGGCGACCAGCATGGCCGCCGCGCCGCTATTGAGCCCCGGGGCATTGCCCGCGGTGATGGTGCCGTCCTTGCGGAACGCCGGACGCAGCTTGCTGAGAATCTCGAAGGTGGTGTCCGGCCGGTTGGCCTCATCCACGCTGAATGTCGCCGTGCCGCCCTTCGCCTTCACTGGCACACCGACGATCTGTTCCACGAAGCGGCCCTGCTCCTGCGCGCGCGCAAAGCGGCTCTGCGAGCGCTCGGCCCAGCGGTCCTGTTCTTCGCGGCTGATCTTGCAGCGGGTTGCCAGGTCCTCGGTATGCCAGCCGGAATGCTCGCCGGAGAAGGCATCCACCAGCCCGTCGCGCAACATGCTGTCATGCAGTACCGTGTCGCCCATGCGGCTGCCCCAGCGGCCGGCGGGCATCAGGTAAGGCGCCTGGTCCATATTCTCCATGCCGCCAGCAATCGCCGCATCGACATAGCCGAGCCAGACTTCATCGGCGGCGCTGGCGATCGCCTGCGCGCCTGACCCGCATACGCGGTTGACGGTCATCGCGGGCAGCGAAACCGGCAGCCCCGCGCCGATGGCCGCCTGCCGGGCCGGATTCATCCTGTTGCCCGCCTGGATCACGTTGCCGAACACCACGCTGCCGATCAGACCGGGATCGATGCCGGAGCGGCGCAATGTCTCGCCGATCACCGTCGCCCCAAGCTCGGTCGCCGGCGTTGCCTTCAGCGAACCGTTATATGACCCGATTGCAGTGCGCACGGGTTGGCACAACACGACTTCTCTTGCTTTCATCACATCATCCCTTGCGTTTGGACATCAGTTACTGACTCGCCTGCTGCTGGGCGGCCAGCGATGCCGCGTGCTCGATCACCTTCTCCAGCTTGCCGTCAAGCGCGCGCGCCACCGCCAGGATGTCGGCGTCGCCGAACTGCCCGAACAGCGTCGACGGCTGGTCGAACTCCACCCGCACCGCGCCCGGCTTGCCTTCGTAGACCAGCACGGACAGCGGCGCATAGAGTCCGGCGCGGATGTCGCGGCGCGTCATCTGGAGGGCTATCTGCGGGTTGCCCACGTGATAGCGCTTGGCTTTGCGCTGCGCTCCGGCGAGAGCGAACAGGGCGCCGTGGTTTTGCACCGCAAAGATCATCAGGCCCTGCTCGCCTTCCATCCGCCCGAGCCGCGCTTGCGCCGCGACGGGATCGCTGGCAAGCGCCGCCGAAACCGTGGGATCGAACCTGCCGAGGATGGCCTCGAAGTTGCGGGTAAACAGTTCATAGCTGACGCTGATCTCCAGGTCCTCGTGCGTGACGCTGACCTGCCGGGACGAGGCGACCTTGACCAGGGCAGGCGGGTTCATTGCGGCAGGCTTCATCGAGATCGGTTCTCCACAGTGTGCGGCCCCGCCAGCCAGCGCGAGCGTCAACGCCAGGCCAGGGCAGAGGGCTTGCTTCAGGTTCCGAGTCATGTCCTGTCTTCCCGGTGCAGCTCGGCCACAGCATCCATTGCATCCGCCAGCGCCCGCTTCAGCATGACCCTGCCGAGCTGAAGCCGGTACGCTGCATCGGCAAAGCTGTCCTCCAGGGGCGCCACGCCGTCGAACGCCGTGGCTGCGATACGGTCAATTCCATCCTGGCCGCCCTCCAGGCCCTCGCCCAGCAAGGTCTCCGCGGCATCGGCGCGAAACGGCGTGTCGGCTACGCCAGTGATCCCGATCGTTCCTCCCGTGCACTTGTCACCGGTGAAACGCAGCGCGACCGCCGCGGCGGCCACGGCGTAGCCCGACGACGGATGGCGGAATTTCCGGTAGCCAACCCGGAGCGCCGCCGGCAACGGAATATGGATGCGGGTAAGTATCTCGTCCGGCTGCACTGCCGTGGCCATGAACCCCACAAAGAACTCCCGCGCAGGAACACGCCGCGTTCCTGTTGCGCCAGCCACCTCCATGACCGCCTCGAGCGCCAGCACCGCTGCCGGCCAGTCCGCCGACGGATCGGCATTCACCAGGGATCCGCCGATCGTTCCGCGATTTCGCACCGCCGGATCCGCGATGACGTGGCCAACCAGGGCGAACAGCGGAGCCAGCGCCTTGAGCTGGCTGTTGACCGCGAGTTCGGCATGCGTGGTAGCGCTGCCGATCGAGATGTGATCCGCGTGGACCTCGATACCCCTCAACTCGGGAAGGCCACCGATATCGACCAGGAACGACGGTTTGGCCAGCCGCAGCTTCATCATGGGCACCAGCGAATGGCCGCCGGCGAGGATCTTCGCATCGGCATCGCCAGACAGCAGCGAAAGCGCATCCTGCACGCTGCTGGCCCGGACATAATCGACTTCGTAGGGAATCATGCCGGGCTCCTGTTGGCCTCATGGATCGCGCGCCAGATCTTGGGCGGCGTCAGGGGCATATCTAGATGGGAAATGCCGAATGGCTTCAAGGCATCGCATACCGCCGCCACCACCGCCGGCGGCGCGCCGACGCAACCGGCTTCGCCAATGCCCTTGACCCCCAGCGGGTTCGTGGGCGAGGGCGAGACATGAAAGCTGGTACGCATGCGCGGAACCTGCTCGATCCGCGGGAAGCCATAGTCGAGCAGCGAGCCCGACAGCAACTGGCCCGCCTCGTCATACTTCGCTTCTTCGAAGAGCGCCTGCCCGATACCTTGCGCGATCCCGCCATGCATCTGGCCATGGCAGAGCATGGGATTGATCAGCACGCCGACGTCGTCGACCGCGACGTAATCGAGGATCTTCACCAGCCCGGTTTCGGCATCCACCTCCACGACGACCGCATGGCAGCCGTTGGGCGCGCCCATCGAGGTGGGCTCGTAGAACACGCGCTCATCCAGTCCGGGCTCGACATCCCTGGGCAACTTGCTGGCGACGTAAGCCATGCGCGCGACCTGCGAAAATGCAACGGCGTTGCCCTCCTCGCCGGCCCGGAACTCGCCGTCGGCGTAGCGCACGTTCTCTTCGGCGGTTTCCAGCATGATGGCCGCGATCCTGCGTGCCTTGGCGAGGATCTTTCCGGCCGCAACGTAGGCCGCGGAACCGCCGACCGGCATGGAGCGCGAGTTGAACGTGCCATGGCCGGCCAGCACGCGATCCGTGTCCCCCTGCACCACATCGACATCGTCCATCGGCAACTGCAGGACCTCGGCCACGATCTGGGCATAGCTGGTGGCGTGGCCATGGCCCTGGGGCATGGATCCGCTGAACAGCGTCACCTTGCCGTCGGAATGCACGCGGATATGGGCGCTCTCCCAGCCACCGCGATCGAAGCCGACCTTGCGCAGCAGGGGCGACATACCCATGCCAACGAGTTCCAGATAGCAGATCACGCCGATGCCGATGTACTTGCCCTGCAGGCGCATCGCCGCCTGGCGTTGGCGCCAGCCAGCGTAGTCGATCAGCTCGGTGGCGCTATCCAGGCACGCCTGGTAGTCGCCGCTGTCCCACCTGCCGCGCGCATTGTTATGCGGCTGATAGGGAAACTGGTCGGCCTGCACCAGGTTGCGGCGACGAAGCTCGACCGGATCGATGTCCAGCGCCCCTGCCACCGCGTCCATCATCCGTTCGACGATATAGGCCGCCTCGGGGCGCCCCGCCCCGCGATAGGCATCGACCGGCGTGGTATTGGTCGTGACCAGATTGACTTCGACATCGACCGAGGTGATCCGGTAGTTGCCGGTGACATAGCTGGCCGTGTTGATCGTCGGAATACCGGTTGCCATATTGGACAGATAGGCGCCAAGGTTGGCGAAAGACTGCACCTTGATGCCCAGCACCTGGCCCGAATCCTTGACCGCTGCTTCGACGTACTCCACATGCGCGCGGCCGTGCGTGGTGGCCACATGATTCTCGCTGCGCGTCTCGGTCCAGCTCACCGGACGCCCGAAATGCCTGGAGGCAAACGCCACCAGCACCTCTTCCGCATAGAAATGCATCTTTGCCCCGAACCCGCCGCCGATGTCGGGCGCGACGATGCGGATGCGATGCTCGGGCCAGCCCAGCGCTTCCGAAAGCCAGCGCCTCGACATATGCGGCACCTGGGTCGGCACGATGAACGTCAGCCGCTCCTCGGCCCGGTCATAATTGGCGCAAAGCGCCCGCGGCTCCAGCGGGCTGGGAATCAGGCGCTGGTTGACCAGCCGGATGGACACCACGCGGTCGGCTTCCTTGACCGCGTCCTCATAGCTGCCGCCCTTTACGCGGTAGACACCGATCAGGTTGCCATCCACATTGGCGTGCAGTTGCGGCGCCTGCGGCAGCAGCGCCGCCTCCGCGTCAACCACCACGGGCAGTTCCTCGTAATCGACCGCCACCAGTTCCGCCGCGTCAGCCGCCTGTTCGCGCGTTCCGGCCAGCACCATGGCCACGGCCTCGCCGGCGTAACGCACCCGGTCGGCAGCCAGCGGCGGATGGGCGGGCACCTTCGAGTCGCCCACCACCCAGTTTGGACGGATATCGCCCACCTTTCCCTGGATATCCGCATAGGTCAATACACCCACCACCCCGGGCGATGCGAGCGCACCGCTCGTGTCGATGTGGCGAACGTTGGCATGGGCAAACGGCGATCTGACGAAGGCGGCGAATACCATGCCCGGGAACTGGAAGTCATCGGTGAACTTCCCGCGCCCACCCAGCAGCCGCTGGTCTTCCCTGCGCCGGATGGACTTGCCGATATAGGTCCGCGTGGTGTCATGCAGCGCTTCACTCATGGCAGGCCTCCCCAACGGCAACCGGCACCGCCTGGCGCAGCGTTGCAGCCGCAAGCAACACGGCATCGACGATATTCTGGTAGCCGGTGCAGCGGCACAGATTGCCGTGCAAGGCCTCCCTCACCGCTTCCTCCGATGGCTCGCGCACGCGCAGCAGCAGCGCCCGCGCGGCGAGCAGCATGCCCGGCGTACAGAATCCGCACTGGAGGCCGTGCAGTTCATTGAACGCCTGTTTAAGCGCCGTGATCGTCGCGTCCCGTTCCATGCCCTCGATGGTATGGATCGAAACCCCCTCGGTCTGCACGGCAAGCACCGTGCAAGACCTGACCGTTTCCTGATCGAGGAGCACGGTACACGCACCGCACTGGGAGGTATCGCAACCGATATGCACACCAGTCAGACGCAGCGAGTCCCGAAGCATGTGGACCAGGAGCTGCCTCGGCTCCACGTCATGCGTCTCGCTCGCATCATTGATGGTGTTGTGTAGCTGCACTTTTGCCATCGTATCTCCTTCGGCCCCCTTCACCGTTCGCTGATGGGCGGCCTATAGAATTATGATCATCATACTAAAGAACAAAAAAAACCGATGCGGCCACTCTTCGTCACATCGCTGCCTGGCTCCCCTCTTCACCGCATTCCATCACCAGCCGCTCGAACCGCGCAAAGAAATCCGCAAGGAACTTGTTGGCTACCGCGCCCACCAGCCGGGAGCCGATCTGGGCCAGTTTGCCGCCCATCTGGCAGACTGCCGCATAGTGCAGCGAGGTGCCGCCATCGATGTCCTCCAGCCGCACATCGGCGCCCAGCTTGCCGAAGCCTGCCATCCCCCCGGTGCCGTTGCCCTCGATACGATAACCAACGCCTTCCCGCAGGTCGGAGAACCGGGCAGTCCCCTTGAAGCGGGCCTTGATGGGACCGATCGCCGCCACGATCACCGCGTCATAGCTTTCGCCATCCGTTTCGCCATCCTTTTCGCCATCCGATTTCTGATACTGCTCGCATCCCGGCAAGCACTTCTGCAGCGTGGTTGGGTCGTTCAAGCGCCGCCACACCTCCGCCCTGGGCGCCTTGATTACCTGTGTGCCAGTCAATTCCAATTCCGTCTCCTTTGCCTAAATGTATCCTGTGTCTACATCGTAGGCATGCGATCCGGCGTCGTCAAGAAGGTCGGAGGATTTCGACCTCAGTGCTAACCCCTAGGACAAAGTACGACGCGACGCCGGCTGCTCCTTCCCATCCGTCATCTTCATCATCGCTATGCAATGATGCTCGTCATACTATAGACTCGAGGGGAACGTTCAATGACCGCTGAGTCCGGTTTCTCGTGCGTTGCCATGAGACCGGAGGCCGGTAGCGGCGCCAATTCTTTTATGTACGGAGTCCAATCGTGCGTTACCCGCCAGATCACAAAGCCGAAACCCGAAAACAAATCGTCGAAACAGCCTCTGCCGAGTTTCGCGAACACGGTATCAACGGTGTCGGAGTGGCGCAGTTGATGAAGAGCGCCGGCCTTACGCATGGTGGCTTCTATGCGCACTTCGACTCCAAGGATGACCTGGTGGCCGACGCGATCGATGCTGCGTTCGACCAGACCATGGCCTTTCTCGGAGACGCCGCGTCCGCGGCACCACCGAAGCAGCGAAAACGCGCCATCCTGCATGCCTATATGGGCAAGAAGCATCTCGACCATACCGAACGAGGTTGCGCGATCGCCGCCCTGGGCACTGATGTTGCAAGGCTCGATGCCAGGACGCGCCGGCGATTCGAGGCCCGGGTCGGTTCGCTGATCCAACTGATCGCGGGAAGCGAGAGCCAGTCCGCGCGGGAAGATGCGATCGTCATGCTCGCCACGATGGTCGGCGGCCTGGTGCTCGCCCGTGCGGTACGCTCGGAAGCGCTATCCACGGAAATCGTGGAGGCCGTGCAGGCATCGCGATAAGAGCGCGCCACCCTCGCTGCCTGGCAGCATGGGAGGCAGCCTGGCCCGGGAGGGTCCGCTATACGTTAGCGCTAACATGGAGGCCTGACGACACCGCGAGCAGCAATACGAACTGATGACAAGCGCTACCAGCCCTCCGGCCCGCCAAAGCTATCACCACGGCAACCTGCGGGAAGAAATGATCCGCTGCGGCAGGGAGATCCTGGCCGCCGAAGGCGTCCATGGGCTGACGCTGCGCTCGGCGGCCAGGCTCGCCGGCGTTTCCCACGGCGCGCCGCGCAACCAGTTCGCCGGCAAGGAAGGCCTGCTTGCCGCGATTGCCGCCGACGGTTTCCGTGAGCTGGTGGCAACGCGGCAAGCCCGGCTGTCTGACGAGATGACGGCCGAAGCCAGGCTGCTCACCGTCATGGACGGCTATATCGAGTTCGCCGTCAAGCACCCCGCCCTGTTCTATCTGATGTTCGGTCCGCAGATCGTGGGCAAGGAGAACTACCCCGAACTGCTGGAAGCGGGCAGTGCGTCTTACCAGCTCCTGTTTGGCGCAGTACAGGACTACTTCACTGAAAACGGCCTGGCGCAACAATTCGACGACATGATGGTGCGCTGCGCATGGTCCGCCATGCATGGCGTCAGCATGTTCTTCAGCGCCAGGCCCACCGGGCCTGGCGCACGCCCGAAGGTGACGCTGGCGCAGTGGCGGCAGGCCGTGCAAGAGTTCGTCCTGACAGGACTGCTGGCTGCCGGCAAGGCAAAGGCCGCTGCCAGCGCTGCGGCCGCCGCGAAGCCGAAGACACGCCGGGCCGCCGCGGGTTCATAGCAGGCCCGCCGGGGTCCCTGCGTCAGCGCGCGGCCGCCAGCGGGCTTGCCGGCGATTCCGCGCGCGGATCGCCGGCCGCATCATCGTGCGGGGCCTTGCAGGGCAGCGAATTACCGTGCCAACACGTCCCGGATCGTATCCGCCAGATCCTTCGCCAGGAACTTCGACACATAAGCATCGGCCCCGACCTTGCGCACGTGGTCTTCACTGGCGGTGCCCGACAGCGAGGAGTGAATCACCACGGGAATCGACTTGAAGCGCGCATCCGCCTTGATCTTGCGGGTCAGCGTGAAGCCGTCCATCTCGGGCATTTCCAGGTCGGTCAGCACCATGGCGATCTCGTCCTGCACGGTCCTGCCGTTGGCGGCGGCGTGGTCGGCGATCTCGCTCAGCTGCTGCCAGGCTTCCTGGCCGGTCTTGGTCATCAGCACCGGCACGCCCATGGCCTTGAGGCCCTGCTCGATCAGGCTGCGGGCAAAGGCGGAATCGTCGGCGGCCAGGATCTTGGTGCCGGGGCGCAGCGTCACCTGCGGCCCGACGGTCTTGGGATCGACTTCGGGCTGGCGTGTCGGCAGCACATCGCGCAGGATCTGCTCGACGTCGAGCACCTGTACCAGGCGCGGGTTGTCGGAATCGGTATCCAGCTTGGCGATGCTGGTCACCTTGTCGCCCTTGACGCTGGTTTCGGCCGAAACCACCTGGTTCCACTCCAGGCGCACGATCTCGTCCACCGCTTCCACCGCGAAACCCTGGGTGGAACGCGCGTATTCAGTCACCAGCAGGATGTTGAGGCCGCTGCGCGGCGTGCACCCGACCAGCTTGGGCAGGTCGATCACCGGGATCACCTGGCCACGGATATCTGCCATGCCCAGCATGGCAGGGCCGCCGCCCACCACGGTGGTGACCTGCGGCATTACCAGGATCTCCCGGACCTTGAAGACGTTGATGCCGAACAGTTCGCTGCGCGCGGACTGGTCGGACTCGCCCAGTCGGAACAACAGCAACTCGAACTGATTGTTGTTGGTCAGGTTGGTCCGTTCGTCGATGTCTCTCATCGAACTGCTCATAGGCTTCCTTTGTCGCCGCGCGGTGTTGATCGTTTCGCCGGGCCTGTCTGCCCTGCGCGACCCCGGCGCGGAGTCGCTGCATTGACGGGCCACTGCTCTGGCTAACGGCCAATCCTCGGGGAAATTTAGCGGCAAAGTGGCATCGGGCACGCGATTTGCCGCTTCACCCCGCTAAAGTGCGGGATACGGCTGGCGGCGGACCCGCGCGCATTGGCACCCTGGCGATCTTGTGATCACCAGCACACTCGCGCCGGCCGCACTCAAGCTCATGTACTCAAGCGCACGTACAACAGTCGATTCGCAAGCCGATTTACACGAACTAAGCAGCCGCTTAAAATGCCCAAGCCAGCGCCGGCGACATTGCATATGACCGGGCGGCCATGATCTTATCGGCGCTTCTGGGGACGCGCGCCGGCTAACCGCCCTCCTCGCCATGTCTTCGAACAGTACGACGCGCGCCGCCCCGGATTCCGGGGAACACCTGCAAGGCAGCATCAGCCGGCGCATTGTCGCCATCGTTTTCTTCAACTTCATTGCCTACCTGAGCGTTGGCCTGCCGCTGGCGGTGGTGCCCGGTTTCGTGCATGGCGACCTTGGCTATGGCACGGTCGTGGCCGGGCTGGCGGTCAGCATCCAGTATCTGGCGACGCTGCTGAGCCGGGCTTACGCGGGCACCCTGTGCGACCTGCAAGGCCCGAAGGAATCGGTCACGCTCGGGCTCGTACTCTGTGCCGGCAGCGGCCTGCTGGCGGTGTTGTCCAGCCTGTTCGTGCATACCGGCTGGCTCAGCCTGGCCTGGCTGTTCGCCGGCCGGCTGGTGCTCGGCGCGGGCGAGAGCCTGGTCACCACCGGCACCATCGCCTGGGGCATCGGCGACGTCGGCTCCCGCCACACCGGCAAGGTGATCTCCTGGAATGGCATGACAACCTACGGCGCGCTGGCGCTGGGCGCGCCGCTCGGCGTGCTGCTCGACGCCCGCTGGGGCCTTGCCTCGCTGGGCATCGTCACCGCCGTCATGTCCGTCGCCGCGTTTGCGCTGGCGCGACGCAAGCCGGCCGTACCCACGGTGAAGGGCGCGCGCATGCCGTTTCGCACCGTGTTCCGCCACATGACGCCGTTCGGCCTGTGCCTGGCGCTGGGCTCGGTGGGCTTCGGCGCCATCACCGCCTTTGTGACGCTGTACTACGCCAGCCACGGCTGGAACCACGCCGCGCTGGCGCTGACCAGCCTGGGCGTGAGCTTTGTGCTGGCGCGCCTGCTGCTGGCGGACAGCATCGGCCGCTTTGGCGGCTATCCGGTGGCGCTGTGCGCCTTTGCCGTGGAGGCCACCGGGCTGGCGCTGATCTGGCTGGCGCAGGGGCCCACGCAGGCGCTGGCGGGCGCCGCGGTAACCGGATTTGGCTTTGCGCTGGTGTTCCCGTCGCTGGGCATGGAGGCGGTCAAGCTGGTGCCGGCGAGCAACCGCGGCTCGGCGCTCGGCGCCTATGCGCTCTTTCTCGATCTCTCGCTGGGACTGACCGGCCCGGTGGCCGGCGTGATCGCCAGCCATGCGGGCTATGGCTCCGTGTTCCTGTTCTCGGCCGTGGCGGCGCTGGCTGGGCTGGGTCTGAGCCAGGTGCTGGCGGCACGGGCTCGGCGCTCGGCCTGACTATTCTTAATTTTCCGGTGTTTTCAAATAATTCCGATCGATATTCAGCCAATTAACATCCATTCATCCGTTAAATGCCGCAAATCGCGCGTAATGGGCGATTTTGGGCGGTTTTCGCTTGACCCACTCAACTCGAGTCGCTACAGTACGCGGGTTATTAATTTCAGGGCTTACCCAGTGGGCACTTGTTCCGACGACAGTAGTCGATCCAGGATCGGCACCTCCGCCTGACCGGAGCCCGGTAGCCCCCCAGCGACCGTGCCCCGCTTGCGGCACGGTGCTATCGAGGCCGGACGTCCTGTCCCGCCTCTGTTCTTGAATACGGCTTCATTCCTCTGACCGCGCATGCGTTGCAGCACGCCGCTGCCTGCGCTTGCCCGTGTCCAGTACAAGACTCACCGGTTCGTCCTGCCTGTTACAGGAGTTCTTATGGTGTGGCACGAATTCGCCCTGCGCTTGCTTGAAGCGCTAGCGCTGGGTGCGTGTATTGGTACCGAACGGCAGTTGCGCCAGCGTATGGCGGGGCTGCGCACCAATGCGCTGGTCGCCGCCGGCGCTGCCTTGTTCGTTTCGGTATCTGCTTTTACCTTCGATCCGCAGGGCCATGCGCGCATTGCCGCGCAGGTCGTCTCCGGCATCGGTTTTCTCGGCGCCGGCGTGATCATGCGTGACGGCCTGAACGTGCGCGGCCTGAATACCGCCGCCACGCTGTGGTGTTCTGCCGCGGTGGGCGTGCTCGCCGGCCTTGGTCACGCTGCCGAGGCCGCGATCGGCACCGCCTGCATCCTGTGCGCCAATTTTGGCCTGCGCATGCTGGGCCAGCGCATCAACCGCGGCGGCGTGTCCATCACCACGGAAGTGGAAATGGTCTACCGCATCACCACGGTCTGCACGGCGCAGGAAGAGATTCATGTGCGCGGCCTGCTGTTGCATGCGCTGACGGAGATGCCCGCCTTGCTGCTGCAATCGCTGCACAGCGAGGACACCCCCAGCGGCGGCCACATTGAAGTCCGTGCCGATGTGCTGGCGGCGCCCGGCAATGAAAGCAAGCTGGAGCAGATCGTCAGCCGCATCAGCATGGAGAAAAGCGTTTCCCTCGTGCGCTGGGCCATTCCGGCCGGCGCGCTCGAATAACCCCAAGGAGAGGGAAAGGAGCTGGATATGCGTTTTTTCAACGGGATGCTCCCCCAGGCCCTCACCCGCCGTACCGCCCAGGCGGGCCGCGGCGCGGCCACCCAGCTGTTCCAGGTGGTACTGCTTTGCAAGGACGAACATGGCGCCAGGCTGGAGCAGCAGCTTCGCCATGAACTGGCCGCACGCGATTTGCAGCTGCAGAGCTTGCGCACGCGGCAGAGCGAGCGGCGCGAACTGGTCGAGATGCGCGTGCTGGTGCACTGCCAGCCCGGCGGCCGGCCCGGCATGGTCAAGCTGGTGCAACGCCTGGGCCTGGAACCCCTGGTCCGCGCGGTGCGCTGGGAAACCGTTCCGCAGCCCGAACGTGCGCTCGCGGCGGCCTGAGCCTCGCCGACCCACCGATTCAAACCGATTGCCAGAGGAAGGACGCCAGCGCTGGAAGCAGCGCTGGCGTCGCGACAGATTGCGCCCGAGCTGCATCAGCCCCGGGGCGCGAGATGGCTTATCACGCCGTGATGTCGATATTCTGTCCAAGGTGAGGCGGATTGCTGGGAGCGACGCTCACTTGCGGCACCGATGCCAGCAGGGATGCCACGTTCTGTGCCTGCAGGTCGAGCGACTTGCGCAGCATCATGACCGGCACCGGATTGGAATCCGCGTTGCTCGCCGCGCTGACGAGGGATGTGTCCATGGGTCAATTTTCCTGGTTGTGTGGTAACTAGGTTGAAGTTGGGATGGATGTTGAAACCTGCAGGAAGACGTTCCCGCCTGCATCCAGTGTTGTCGGCGCTTCAGCCCGAAACCTTTAGCGCGGCAGTACGGCGACCGGCACGGCGGATGCGAAGCGGCCCCATTTGCCATTGGCGGCAATGTGGGTGTTCGGCTGGCTAGCGCTGCCTGCGTTACCATGTCGGCGTACGTTTCGCGTTGCGCATGCCTGCGCTTCATCGCATCCTCGCTGCACCCACGCCGCGCCATCACCGCCGCCACACCCAATCGCCATGACCTCCGCACTACTGCTTGAAAATATCCATGACACCGCCGTCGAGCGCTTCAGGGAAGCCCAAGTCACCGTGGAGCGCCGCACCGGCGCGCTCGCGGGCGACGAACTGCATCGCGCCCCCGCAGCGCACCAGATGCTTGGCATCCGCTCGGCCACGCACCTGGGTGCCGCTGAAATCGAGGCGGCCAAACACCTGCTGGCCATCGGCTGCTTCTGCATCGGCACCTCGCAGGTAGACCTGGACGCCGCGGCCCGCGCCGGCATGCCGGTGTTCAACGCGCCGTTCTCGAATACGCGCTCGGTGGCCGAACTGGTCATCGCGGAGGCGATCCTGCTGTTGCGCAGGGTGCCGGAGAAGAACACGCTGGCGCACGCCGGCAAATGGGCGAAGGGCGCCAGCGGATCGTTCGAGGCGCGCGGCAAGACCATCGCCATCATCGGCTACGGCAATATCGGCTCGCAGGTTGGCGTGCTGGCCGAGGCCATGGGCATGCGCGTGGTGTACTACGATGTGCAGGCCAGGCTGTCGCTCGGCTCGGCGCGCGCGGCGCGCTCGCTGGTGGATGCGGTGTCGCACGCCGACATCGTGACGCTGCACGTGCCGGCCACCGCGCAGACCAGGAAGATGATCGATGCCGAGGTGCTCGGCCAGTTCCGGCGCGGCGCAATCCTGATCAATGCCTCGCGCGGCACGGTGGTGGACATCGACGCGCTGCGCGCGGCGTGCGACGCGGGCCACATCGCCGGCCTGGCGATCGATGTGTTCCCCGCAGAGCCCAAGACCAATGCGGACCGCTTCACCAGCCCGCTGCAAGGCGTGCCCAACGCGATCCTGACGCCGCATATCGGCGGCAGCACCGAGGAGGCGCAGGAGAACATCGGCACCGAAGTCGCCACCAAGCTGATCGCCTTCCTGCGCACCGGCGACACCATCGGTGCGGTGAATTTCCCCGAGGTCAGCCCTGGCCCGCTGACGTCGCCGGCGCGGCTGCTCAACGTGCACGGCAATGCGCCGGGCGCGCTCGCCGCACTCAACACGCTGCTGGCGCGCGACGGGGTCAACATCGTGGCCCAGCACCTGCAAACCCGTGGCCAGACAGGCTATGTGGTGACCGACCTGGACAAGGTCCCGTCGCCGGATCTGATTGCCGCGCTGGACACGGAACCGGCCTTTATCCGCTGCCGCACCCTGCTGAACCCGCTGGCCTGATCCGGCGTCGCCGCACCCGACGGCAATAACGGCAGCGGCGGCCAGCCGTTGCCGTCAACTCACCCGGAAGTGCTCCACCGACTGGCCCGCGTTCACTGCGCGCACCAGCCACGCCGGCATGGGGCCTTCGCCATCCCACACCTGTCCCTCGGCATTGCGATAGCGGCGTGCGGGAGCGGCAGCGGGCGGCTGCGAAGACGCCGTTGCCGGTGACGGCGCCGCGGGTGCCAGTGCTGCCGGCGCGGATGCCAGCGCCGACCCGGCAACTGGTGCGGGTTTCACGGTAGCCCCTGCTCGCGACGCGGGCACGGACATCGTTGCCCGCGCGGGCAATGGCACTGCTGCCGGGGCAGGGGCAGGGGCAATTGCCGGCACCGGACTTGGCGCGGGCATCGTCGCCCGTGCCGATACAGGAGTCGATACAGGAGTCGATACAGGTGCCGATACAGGTGCCGATGCGGGCGCCGCCACGGGCGTTGCGGCTGGGATAGCTGCCGGCACTTGTACTGGCAAGGGATCTCCGGCCGGCAACCATTTGCGCGCTGCCGCCCTGCGCGATGGCTTCGGCGCAACCGCCGGCGGTGCCGTGACCGGTCCGGCAGGCAACAGCGGGGGCGCCAATACCGGGGCCTCTGCCACCGCGGCCACCGCCGGCACCGCAGGCGCCGGCGCCACCCCTACCCTTTCGAAACAACCTGCCGCCTCAAGTTCATCCATGGAGATGCCGAGCCGCTCTATCTGGACGCGAATCCAGATAATGGCAGCGACTTTCTTGACGTCGGCGGGAACTGAAGAAGGCATGGCGGAAGACACAATAAAAACAGATGGAAGAGGCGGGAGAACCGTCGAAAATGCGGCGCCGGATGTACACCGGTCATCCTGAAGTTCGCACATGATAGCCGAGCGCGGCCTGCGCCCCTGCAACCCTCCAGATCAGAATACGTCGAACCGGCCAAAAGCCCCACTCCAGGCCCTGCGAATCGGCCTCCGGGACGCCTCGGTCCAGCCCGTGCGCCATCTCTGCTTTTGCGCCATGTTCATGCTGGTCACTATCCTAAGCGGGGGGACCCAGGGCTGTCCGGGGCTATCATTGCGGTCATTGCAACTTGCCACCCTCGTCCCGCCAAGCCATGCCCGACAACACCGCAGCAAGCCAGCCTTACGCGCTGGAGAATCCCTTTCTCGAATCGCTGGATGTCGCCATCGTGGAGTGGCAGCCTGACCTGGTACGCATGTCGCTGGTGCCGCAGCCCGCGCATGTCAACAATACGGGCGTGGTGCAAGGCGGCATCCTGGCCACGCTGCTGGATGCGGCGGCGGGCTACGCCGGCTTGTTTCCGGAGAACGGCGTGCGCCGCGCCGCCACGACCATCTCGCTAAACGTCAACTATGTCTCGTCCGCGCACGTGGAACCGCTGCAAGTGGTCGGCCGGCGCGTGGGCGGCGGGCGGCGCGTGTTCTTCTCCAACGCCGAGATCACGGATAGCCAGGGCCGGCTGATCGCCACCGCGCAGGCGGCATTCCGCAGGAAGGATCCGGCCTCGGCGTCCCAGGCCGCCGGATAGCAGCGCGCAATCGCCGTGAGCCCGAGGCCAGCAGCGTTATTCGCGCGCCGACAGCGGCGGCGCGATATCCTCCAGCGGCCGCTTTTCCGCATTGACCGCATAGCGCATGGCGAACACCCCAGCGCCGATCATCAGCGCCGCGCCGATGGCATAGCCGCCGGCCACCGCCGCGCGGCTGCCGCTCTGGATCAGCATACCGAACAGCAGCGGCCCGGCAAAGCCTCCGCTGCCCGTACCCACCGCGTAGAACACGGAGATGGCAAGGGCGCGTGTCTCCAGCGGGAACACCTCGCTAACCGTCAGGTAGGCGGAACTTGCTGCGGCAGAAGCCAGGAAGAACACGGCCGACCAGCATAGCGCCTGGCTGCGCGCATCGAGCCAGCCTTGCATGAAGGCCCATCCGGTCAACCCCAGGCCCACGCCGGACAGCACATAGGTCAGCCCGATCATGCGGCGCCGCCCCACGTGATCGAACAGCGGCCCCAGCAGCAGCGGGCCCAGTACATTGCCCAGCGCGAACGGGAAGATGTACAGGCCGACGCGGTTGTCAGGCACGCCGTGGAAGCGCGTCAGTACCAGTGCGTAGGTAAAGAAGATCGCGTTATAGAAAAACGCCTGCGAGATCATCAGCGCCAGAGCTACCCCGCTGCGCAACCGGTAGCGCTTGAAGAGCACGTGCGCCACCTCGCCCAGGGTGGGCGCGCCGCGCCGGGAAAAAGTGACCGTGCCCGCTGCGGGCGGCAGCGTTCCATATTGGGCCATCACCTGCGCCTCGATCGCGGCGACGATGCGGCCGGCTTGCTCGCCGTGCCCGTGCGAGAGCAGCCAGCGCGGGCTTTCAGGCACATCGCGGCGCACCAGCAGGATGGCCACCGCCAGCACCGCGCCGAGCAGGAATGCGGCCCGCCAGCCCAGCGCCGGGCCCAGCACGCGCGGATCCAGCAAGATCAGGCTCAGCCCCGCGCCGAGCGCAGCACCAAGCCAGAAGCTGCCATTGATGGCGAGATTGACGCGCCCGCGCATGCGGGCCGGGATCAGTTCGTCGATCGCCGAGTTGATCGCCGCGTACTCCCCGCCTATGCCAAGGCCGGTCAGGAAACGGCACACCGCGAAGAAGACGAAGCCATTGGAGAAGGCCGTGGCCAGGGTCGCCGCCATATACACCGCAAGCGTCACCAGGAACAAGGTCTTGCGGCCCAGGCGATCCGCGAGCCGGCCGAACGTGAGCGCGCCCAGCACCGCCCCGGCCACATACAGCGATCCCAGCCACCCCATCTGCGAGGCATCCAGGCCAAGCCCGTCCGGGCGCTCGAGCACGCCACCCAGCGAGCCCACCAGCGTGACTTCCAGCCCGTCCAGCACCCATGCCACCCCCAGCGCGACCACGATCCGCCAGTGCCAGCGCGACCACGGCAGGCGGTCGAGGCGGGCAGGGATATCGCTCTGGATGACGGGCATGGGCAAGCTCCGGCTCGTTGCCACGGGTGGGCGGGGACGGCAGCCAGACGCGCAGGCAATCGCTGCGCCGCGCACAGCCCACCAAACGGCGGGCTGCCTGGATTGCGCGCTCAGCGCGCGGTGATCACGCTGAAGACCTGGCCACTCCCGATTGCGACGAGCAGGTAGTCTCCGCCAACGCCGACCCACTGGTAGCCACGCGGCGGCGCGGACAGGCGGTAGTCATGCCAGTTGTCGACCACGTATTGCCGCTGGCGGTATTCGGGCGGCACCCGCTCGCCCTTCTGCCACCTGCCGGGACCCGGCCGGTCGGCGCGCCTGTCGTAGTCCTGCCCGTGGCCCCAGGATTCCCTGCCCCTGTCGTCGTGGCCGGGACCGCCAGGGCCGCGATCCCTGTCACCGTCCCTGTTCCTGTCGGGGCCGTGCCCCTGGTCCCGCCCCATCGGGGGCCCCCCGCGATAGTCGCCACCTGCCCCCCTGTCCTGGGCATAACCCGCGATCGAAGTGAGCGTACATGCTGCCAGCAACAAGCTGGTGATTATCTTGGCCTTGCGCATTCCAATCTCCTGATTCCCTCATGCTTGAGGTCATGCGTTCGAGTCTAGATCCGGGCGGCAAACCAAGGGGTTACGAAATCTTGGGACGGTTACATCATCGGTGATCGGCAAAATACCGTGCCATGGCCAGAATGGCACGCTGGGCGGCAGTACCCGAAACACTGCGATTACCTAGCTGGTAATTGGCCTGCCGCGCGGCGGCGCCGACACTGAGTTTGCCTGGAATCGCCAGGCAAACTTAACCGGAGCCGCCCGCCATGCCTGCCGCCACCGTTACACTTTCCGCTCACTCCCAGCGCCCGCCTGCTACGGCACGCCGGGCCGGCCATGTGCAAACCCGCGACGGGCACGGCCTGCCGTTCACCCATGGCGCCCGGCTTGGCGCGGACATCCTCGCCTTTGTGCGCGAACTGGGCTGACCTGCCATGCCTTCCTCACGCATCGAGCGCGCCGCGCCGCTTTCCTCGCCGCTCCCATCGTCCGAGGATGCGCCCATCGCCCATCACCCTGCGGCTCGTTCCCCTGCCGCCGAACGCCTCGCCCTGCTGGTCATGCTGAGCGGCACCTTCATGGTGGTGATGGATTTCTTTATCGTGAACGTGGCGCTGCCGGCCATCCAGCGCGAACTGCACGCCAGCGCCGGCGCCCTGCAGTTCGTGGTGGCGGGCTATGGCCTGGCGAATGCCGCCGGGCTGATTACCGGCGGACGCCTGGGAGATATGCTGGGACGGCGCCGCATGTTCATGCTGGGCCTGCTGCTGTTCGCGCTCACCTCCGCCGCCTGTGGGCTGGCACCATCGGCGCCTGTGCTGGTGGCGGCGCGCGTGGCGCAGGGCCTGGCAGGCGCGCTGCTCCAGCCGCAGGTGCTCGCCATGCTTTCGCTGACCTATGCCGGCACGGCACGGGCGCGGGCGTTCGCCGCTTACGGGCTGACGCTTGGCCTCGCGGCTTTGCTCGGCCAACTGGCGGGCGGCGTGCTGATCCGCGCCGACCTGGGCGGGCTGGGCTGGCGCGCTTGCTTCCTGATCAACGTGCCGGTGGCATTGCTGGCGCTGATCCTGGCACCACGCGTGTTGCCGGATGCGCCAGCCAACCCCGGCTGCAAGCCGGACCTGCCTGGCATGGCATTGCTGGCCGCCGCCCTGTGCGCGCTGGCATGGCCGCTGGTGGAAGGCAGGCAGCAAGGCTGGCCGCCGGCAGCGCTGCTCGCGCTGGCCCTGGCGCCGGTGCTGCTGGCGCTGTTGGCTTACCGGCAGCACAGGCTGCACGCGCGCGGCGGCCAGCCGCTGGTGAGCCCGGCGCTGTTCACCACACCGGGTTTCGCACGCGGGCTGGTGGTGGCGGTAGTGTTCTACGCAGGCAATGCCTCATTCTATTTCGTGCTGGCGCTCTACCTGCAGGACGGCCTGGGCCTGAGCCCCTTGCAGGGAGGCAGCGCGTTCACGATGCTGGCGCTTGGCTTCGTTGCCACCTCGCTGGCCGCGCCACGCATTACCGCCCGCCTGGGCGCCTCGTCCATCGCCCATGGCGCGCTGCTGCTGGCGGCGGGACACTGGCTGCAACTAGCGGCTACGCTGCTGCCATGGCAGGGCACGGCGTCGATGGTGGTGCTGGTGCTACTGCTGGTGGTGGAGGGCGCAGGCATCGGCATGGTGATGGCGCCGCTGGCCTCGGTCGTGCTGGCGGGACTGCCGTCCCACCATGCCGGTGTTGCCGCCGGCGTGTTGGCCACCGTGCAGCAGGTGGGCAACTCGGTTGGCGTGGCGCTGGTCGGGAACCTCTTCTACGCCAGCCTGGAAGGCAACGGTGCCATGCATGACTACAGCCGCGCCTATGCCTGGTGCCTGGGCTGCCTGCTCGCCCTTGCGCTCGTCGTCACGCACCTGTGCCGGGCGCGGCGCCAGGCGCCGGTATCGTGAGCGCTGGCGCCGCCCGGCAGGGCCCGGCGGGCCAGCTTATGGGGCTGGCGGTACATGGGGTGGCTGCCCGGCGCGTGTGCCCCGCGTGTGCCCCCGCGTGTGCCCTTCACCCGGCCTTGTACCTTGTAAGCAGCCAGCATCGCCCGCCCCCCTGCCGGCAAGGCTCCCGGCAGCCAGAATCGGCTGGATTTCGCCTCTTCCGGCATCTAGAGTTACCAGCATCCTTCCCTACGCCGAGGCGCCCGGATATCAGCCGGCGGCAGTGACGAGGTGACTTATGCAGAACGGAAAAGATGCCGCCCGCGACGGCTTGGCCGCCAGCCCCCGGCAGGCGCCGGATCTGACGCCGGATCGGCTATTGCAGCTCGGAATGGGCTTCTGGGCCGCCAAGACCCTGCTAAGCGCCGTCGAACTCGGCGTGTTCACGCTGTTGGCAAAGGCACCGCAGGACGCGGCGGGGCTAAGCGCCACGCTCGGCCTGCATCCGCGTGGCGCGGTGGATTTCCTCGACACGCTGGTGGCCTTGCAAGTACTCGAACGCGAAGATGGCCAGACCGGCCATCTCTACGGCAACACGCCCGACGCCGAGCTGTTCCTCGACAAGGCCAAGCCCAGCTACATGGGCGGCCTGCTCGAGATGGCCAATGCGCGGCTGTACCCGATCTGGGGATCGCTCACCGAATCGCTTTGCACCGGCCGCCCGCAGAGCGAGGCCGATGAGCACGGCGATCTGTTCGCGGCAATCTACCGGGACGAACAAGGCCTGCGCGGATTCCTGCAAGCCATGACCGGCGTCAGCCTGGCTGCCGCGCAAGCGATGGCGCGCAGATTCCCTTGGGCGGAATGCCGGACCTTCATCGATATCGGTGCCGCCCAAGGTGCGCTCCCGGTGCAGATCGCGCTGGCCCACCCGCACCTGACCGGCGGCGGCTTCGACCTGCCGGCGGTTGGCCCGGTGTTCCTGGAATACGTCGCCGCGCACGGCTTGCAGGATCGCCTGCGCTTTTACCCCGGCGATTTTTTCAAGGACCCTTGCCCGCAGGCGGACGTCCTGATCATGGGCCACGTCCTTCACGACTGGGATCTTGAGCAGAAGCTTGTCCTGCTGGAGAAGTGCTATGCGGCGCTGCCGGCCGGCGGGCGCCTGATCGTCTACGACGCCATGATCGACGACGCGCGCCGGCAGAACGTCTTCGGTTTGCTGATGAGCCTGAACATGCTGGTGGAAACGCCGGGCGGATTCGATTACACCGGCGCGCAGTGCTGCGCATGGGCCCGGCAGGTTGGCTTTGCGCAAGCGCGCGTGGAGCCGCTCTGCGGACCGGATTCCATGATGATCGCAACCCGGCGATAGCAACGCCGACACGACGGGAGGGACATGCCATGGCTGAGATGGAGAAAGACCAGGTGGTTAGCGTGCTCAACCGGATCCTCGAAGCCGAGCTTGCCGGGGTGGTCCGCTATACCCATTATTCGCTGCTGGTGTTCGGCTTCGGCCGCATCCCGATCGTCTCCTGGTTGCGCGAGCAGGCCAATGAGTCGCTGCTGCATGCGCAGCAGGCCGGGGAATGGATCACCACGCTCGGCGCCTATCCGTCGCTGGCCATCGGCAAGCTGCTCGATAGCCATACCTTCGATACCGCCGCCATGCTGCGCGAATCGCTGGAAGCGGAAAATGCTGCCCTCAAGCTGTATCGCGAGCTGCTGGCACTGGTGGAAGACCGCTCGGTGGCGCTGGAGGAATTCGCGCGCCAGATGATCCAGATCGAGGAACTGCATGCCGGCGAGGTGGACAAGATGCTGCGCAAGCCCGGGCAATCCGCGGCCTTCGCGCCGCCGCCGAAGGCCTGACGCGCGTAGCACGCCGGCGAACCGGCCACCCTTGCGCGCATAAGAACGGAGACAGCATGAAGACAATCGGCATGATCGGCATTGGCATGATGGGCCACGGCATCGCCACCAATATCGCGAAGCACGGCCACCCGATGGTGCTGCTCGATCATCCCGGCAACCAGCCGCTGGCCAACCTGCTGGCCGCCGGCGCCACGACGGCCACCAGCCCGGTCGAACTGGCACGCGCGGCCAGTATCGTGATCCTGTGCGTCACCGGCACGCCGGAGGTGGAAGACGTGCTGTTCGGCCCTGACGGCGTGATTGCCGGCCTGCGCCCGGGCGCCGTGGTGATCGACTGCTCCACCGCCCTCCCCTCCTCCACCGAGCGCATTGCCACCGCCGTGGCCGAGGCCGGCGGGCGCTTCCTCGACGCCCCCATGACGCGCACGCCCAAGGAAGCCGCCGAAGGCCGCCTCAATCTGATCGTCGGCGGCGAGCGCGCCTTGTTCGACGAATGCCGGCCGCTGCTGGCCTGTTTCGCCGAGCACATCGTGTACGCCGGGCCTGCCGGCTCCGGCCACCGGCTCAAGCTGCTGCACAACTATGTCTCGCTGGGCTTCTCCGCGGTGCTGGCCGAAGCCGCCGCCTGCGCCGGGCGCGCCGGCGTGGACCCGGCCGTGCTGGTGGAAGTGCTGGCCAGGGGCAGCGGTGACGGCGTGATCCTGAACCGCATGCGCCCCTATATCGAATCGCAGGACAACTCGGGCTTCCGCTTCTCGATCGCCAATGCGCTCAAGGACATGGGCTACTACACCACGATGGCGCGCGAGATGGGCGCGTCGCGGTCCACCGCGGAAGCGGTCCGGGACACGTACGAGCGCGCCAGCCATGGCGGGCACTCGCAAGCCACCGTGCCCGAGCTGATTTCGATCCTGGGTGACGCGGCGGGATAAGGCCGCTGACTGCGTTCAGCGCCCGGCGCGCCTTGCACGGGTGCTATCATCCTTCGGCACTACCCTCCGCACTCGTGCCGATGACGCCCGACCCCACGCCAGAGAAGCCCACGCCAGGCAAGGCGCTCCCCGATATCCGCCAATTGCGCGCACGCTTCGTCGCCATCTCCTGGCGCGACCTGGCCGTGTCCTTCGGTCCCGCCATGGTGTTCATCCTGGCGGCGATCTGGCTGGCCGTCTGGCTGGTAAAGCCGGCGCCGCCCAACACCATCACCATCAGCGCGGGCCCCATGGGCAGCTCCTTCCATAACGCTGCAGACAAATACGCAAAGATCCTCGCACGCAATGGCATCACCTTGAACGTGCTGGCCTCGGAAGGGTCGCTGCAGAACGTGCAGCGGCTGGCCGACCACAAGCAGCCGGTTGACCTCGCGCTGGTGCAGGGCGGCGTCTCCGACGACGTGGACAAGGAGGGACTGGTCTCGCTGGGCGGCGTGTTCTACGCACCGATCAGCGTGCTGTACCGTGGCAGGGAAGTGCACAAGCTCTCCGACTTCCGGAAGTCGCGCATCGCTATCGGCCGCGAGGGCAGCGGCGCCCGCGTGCTGGCCCTGAGCTTGCTCAAGGCGAACGGCATCGAGCCTGGCGGCAGCGCTACGCTGATCTCGTACGATGGCGACGACGCCGCGCAGGCGCTGGTCGACGGCAAGATCGACGTGGCCATGCTGACCGGCGATTCCGCCACGGGCCCGACCATGCGCAAGCTGTTTCGCACACCGGGCATCCGCGAGCTGGATTTCGTCCAGGCCGATGCCTATACCAAGCGCTTCCTCTACCTGCAGAAACTGGTGCTGCCCGCCGGCGTCATCGACCTTGGCAATAACCTGCCGGCGCGTCCCATCCGCCTGATCAGCCCGACGGTGGAACTGGTGGCGCGCGACACCCTGCATCCCGCGCTGTCGGACCTGCTGATCGAAGCCGCGCGCGAGGTCCACGGCAAGGCCGGGCTGCTGCAGAATGCCGGGCAGTTTCCCTCGGCGACCGCGCATGAGTTCCCGCTGAGCGACGATGCCACGCGCTACTACGCGTCGGGCAAGGGCTTCTTCTACCGGCATCTCCCGTTCTGGCTGGCGAGCCTGCTCGACCGCGCGCTGGTGGTGCTGGTGCCCCTGATCGTGATCCTGGTCCCGGCCTTCCGGCTGGTGCCTTCGCTGTACAGCTGGCGCGTCAAGTCGCGTATCTATCGCTGGTATGGCATCTTGATCGAGATCGAGCGCATCGCGCTGGTCAACCCCACCGACGAGGAAAAGGCCAATCTGGCCGCGCGCCTCGACGCGATCGAGGAGGCGGTCAACAGGATGAAGATGCCACTGGCGTATGCCGACCAGTTCTATGTGTTGCGCGAGCATATTGCCTTTGTCCGGCGGCGGCTGACTGGCACCTTGTAAGACCAGGACACCGCGCCACGCTGGAGCCGGCTGCGTTCTGCCAGGTACCGAACATTTCCCGGTCAGAGTCAATGGTTGCCGGATACAATTCGGCACCGCCAGACTTGTCGGATGCCGACCTGACCTCATCCATGCCAAACCCCACCCGGGCCTTCCTTCTTGGCCCGCTACTGAAAGGCGTCTCGCGTTCTTTCTACCTGACCCTGCGCGTGCTGCCCGCCGGGATGCGCGATCCGGTTGGCCTGGCATACCTGCTGGCACGTGCCGCGGACACGATCGCCGACACCTCGCTGATCCCGCCGCAGCAACGGCTGGCGCTGCTCCTGTCCCTGCGCGGTCAGGTCAACGGTGCCGCGGACGACGGCACGTTCCTGCGGCGCATGGCGGTGGAGGTCGCGGGGCAACAGACGCAGTCGGACGAAAAGATCCTCCTTGAGTCGCTCGGGCCAGCGCTGGCAATCTTGTCCCAGTTGAGCGAGTCCGACCGGAAAGCGGTACGCGAGATCGTGACGACCCTGACGACCGGCATGGAGTTCGACCTGCGCACCTTCCCCGACGAATGCTCGGGGCAGATCGTTGCGCTGCGCGAAGCGGAAGAGCTCGATCGCTACACCTACCTGGTGGCGGGATGCGTGGGGGAATTCTGGACGAAGATGACCTACGCGCATGTGCCGGGGGCGCTCAACGGCAACCCGGACACGATGTTGCACCGTGGCGTGCGCTTCGGCAAAGCGCTGCAGCTGACCAATGTCCTGCGGGACTGCGGCAAGGATCTGCGCATCGGCCGCTGCTACCTCCCGGCGACCATGCTGGATCGATTTGGACTGACGCCGCAAGACCTTCTGTTGCCAGCCAATTCGCTACGCGCGCAACCCCTGCTGTTCGCGCTGATCCGCGAGACGCTGGATCACTTCCGCGAGGCGGTTGAATATACGCTCGCTATTCCGGCGTCCCGCATCCGGTTGCGGCTGGCCTGCATCTGGCCTGTCCTCATTGGACTGGAAACGCTGATGCTGCTGGTCGATAACGACCATTGGCTGGACCCGGAAAAAGTCTCCAAGGTACGACGCAGCAAGGTGTACCGGATCATGGCGGCTTCAGTGCCCCTGGTGGTCTCGGACAAGCTGCTGCGTGCCTGGGCCGACAGGCTGATGGGAAGAATCGAAGCCCGGCTGGGAAGCTGACTGGCACCTTGGCAAGGAAGAATCGCGTTTACCGCGGGATTCGTCCCGGGCAGGTTCACCGCAGCATGCGCCAAAGCAAAAGGCCTGCACAGCGTGCAGGCCTTTTGCTTTCCATCTTGGTGCCCAGGAGAGGACTCGAACCTCCACAGTGTTGCCACCGCTAGGACCTGAACCTAGTGCGTCTACCAATTTCGCCACCTGGGCCAGGTGAGGAGGCGCATTTTACCTAACGGATCGAAATTTGCAAGTGCCGCGCATGCCAAATCCGAAGATGCATATTGCCTTGTCCCGATGCGCATCGTGAAGCTACGACTATCGACGAGACCATCGACAAGATCCCTTCCGGCTATGCGCCGGAAGGGATCGGTCAAGGCAAGCGCGAGTGCAAGCCGCCTCGACCGGGATGGAGCAGGACAGCCTTTAAGCCTGGGCAGCCGCCAGCGCCGCGTTCAGCGTCTTGCTCGGGCGCATCACGGCGTCCAGCTTCGCGAAGTCGGGCTTGTAGTAGCCGCCGATATCCGCTTCCTTGCCTTGCACGGCCGACAGTTCGCCAACGATGGTCTGCTCATTGTCGGTCAGTTGCCTGGCCAGGGGCGCGAACTGCGCGGCCAGGGCCGCGTCGTCGGTTTGCGCCGCCAGTTGCTGGGCCCAGTACATGGCCAGGTAGAACTGGCTGCCGCGGTTGTCCAGTTGCCCGGTCTTGGGCGACGGGTTCCTGTTGTTCTCCAGCAGCTGGCCAGTGGCGGCATCCAGCGTCTTGGCCAGGATCTTGGCCTTGGCGTTGTTGGTCTTGATGCCCAGGTCTTCCAGCGACACGGCCAGCGCCAGGAATTCACCCAGCGAGTCCCAGCGCAGGTGGTTCTCTTCCACCAGCTGCTTGACGTGCTTGGGGGCCGAGCCGCCGGCACCGGTTTCGTACATGCCGCCACCTGCCATCAGGGGCACGATGGAGAGCATCTTGGCGCTGGTGCCCAGTTCCATGATGGGGAACAGGTCGGTCAGGTAGTCGCGCAGGATGTTGCCGGTGACCGAAATGGTGTCAAGGCCGCGGATGACGCGCTCCAGCGTGTAGCGCATGGCGCGTACCTGCGACATGATCTGGATGTCCAGGCCGGTGGTGTCGTGATCCTTCAGGTAGGTCTCGACCTTCTTGATCATCTCGGCTTCGTGCGGACGGTACGGGTCCAGCCAGAAGATCGCCGGCATGCCGGAGTTGCGGGCGCGGGTGACCGCCAGCTTGACCCAGTCGCGGATCGGCGCGTCCTTGACCTGGCACATGCGCCAGATGTCGCCCTCTTCCACGTTCTGCACCAGCAGCACTTCGCCGGTGGCGAGGTCGACGATGCGGGCTTCGCCGGCTTCGGGCACTTCGAAGGTCTTGTCGTGCGAGCCGTATTCCTCGGCTTGCTGGGCCATCAGGCCGACGTTGGGCACGGTGCCCATGGTGACCGGGTCGAAGTTGCCGTTGGTCTTGCAGAAGTTGATGATTTCCTGGTAGATGCGGGCAAACGTGCTCTCCGGGATCACGGCCTTGGTGTCCTTCGGACGGCCGTCGGCACCCCACATCTTGCCGCCGATACGGATCATGGCCGGCATCGAGGCGTCCACGATCACGTCGTTGGGGGCGTGCAGGTTGGAGATACCCTTGGCCGAGTCCACCATTGCCAGCTCGGGACGATGCTCGTGGCAGGCGTGCATGTCGCGGATGATTTCTTCGCGCTTGGAGCTGGGCAGGCTTTCCAGCTTGTCGTACAGGTTGACCAGGCCATTGTTCACGTTCACGCCCAGTTCGTCGAACAGCGCGCCGTGCTTGGCGAAGGCTTCCTTGTAGAAGATCTTGACCGCGTGGCCGAACACGATGGGGTGGGAGACCTTCATCATCGTGGCCTTCACGTGCAGCGAGAACATGACGCCGGTCTTGCGGGCGTCTTCCATCTGTTCTTCGTAGAAGTCGCACAGCGCCTTCTTGCTCATGAACATGCTGTCGATGATCTCGCCGTCCAGCAGCGACACCTTGGGCTTGAGCACGATGGTCTTGCCGCTCTTGGTGACCAGTTCCATCTTGACATCACGGGCCTTGTCCAGCGTCATGGACTTTTCGCCGTGGTAGAAGTCGCCGTGCTTCATGTGGGCCACGTGGGTGCGCGAAGCCATGCTCCACTCACCCATGCTGTGCGGGTTCTTGCGGGCGTAGTTCTTCACGGCGGCGGGGGCGCGGCGGTCCGAGTTGCCTTCGCGCAGCACCGGGTTCACGGCGCTGCCCAGGCACCTGGAATAGCGCTGGCGGATCGCTTTTTCGACGTCGGTCTTCGGGTCTTCCGGGAAATCGGGCACGTTGTAGCCCTTGGCCTGGAGTTCCTTGATCGCGCCGACCAGCTGGTGCACCGAGGCACTGATGTTGGGCAGCTTGATGATGTTGGTGTCCGGCTGCAGGGTCAGGCGGCCCAGCTCGGCCAGGTTGTCGGGGACGCGCTGCGCTTCAGTCAGGAATTCCGGGAATTCGCCCAGGATACGACCCGCCACCGAAATATCGCTGGTGGTGACGTCGATCCCGGCCGGCGCGGTAAAGGTGCGGATGATCGGCAGGAAGGCGCTGGTCGCCAGCAGCGGCGCCTCGTCGGTCAGCGTATAGATGATGGTGGGTTGCTGGGTACTCATTGCTTCTCTCAGGGTCAAGAAATGGGTTGGAGAACGCCACCGGCTGGGTCGCAGYCCGGCAGTAATGCCGAATTTTGCCTGATTTTGCTTCGGGGGGCTTGAACACGAGATAGCTTTTTGCATTATGAAATGCAAAAAAACGCCTTTGCCTGCCCGGCTGGCATCCTCGCCAGCCGCCCTCGCCCGCGCGGCCACCTCGTGCGCCGTCTTCACGAAAGCGCTCGCCGCCGGGAATACCCGCATAGAAAAAACCGGACATCTGCCTAATTATGATAATTATGATCATAAATAGGCCAAGCAATGCCCAGCGATCCCAAGCCCCGGCTATCGGGCAGCAAACGCGTCAAACGCGTCGATCAGGTAGTCAACGGTATCAAGCGCTGGATCGTCCAGACGCACCAGAAGGTGGGCGGCAAGCTGCCGCAGGAGGCAGCCTTGATCGAGCAGATGGGCGTCGGTCGCGGGACCGTGCGCGAAGCGCTGACCGCCTTGCAGGTGCAAGGTCTGGTAACCGTCACCACCGGGCCCAACGGCGGCGCCACGCTGACGCAGCCCTCCTATGACCAGTGCCTGGAGGCTGTCTCCAACTTCCTTTACTTCCAGCCGGTCGATATCGCGACACTGTATGCCTTGCGCCGCGTGGTTGAGCCGGAGCTGGCTGCCAACGTGGCATTGCGCCTGTCCGATGCCGACCTGGCCGATCTCGATGCGCTGATCGGCCTCAGCCATCCGGCGCACGGCGGCAGCGCGGACTGGAACGAGCGGCGCGAAGCCGATCTGCTGTTTCACGACCGGCTCGCCGATGCCTGCAGCAGCCCCATGCTGGCGCTGTTCTGCCGCCTGCTCAACGACATCATTCGCCGCGTGATCGTGGTGCGCAATGCGCAAGACAGCTTCGACCGCTTTGACGAAGAGATCGTCCACAGCCACACGGCCCTGATGGATGCGTTCCGCGCGCGCGATGCCAACCGCGCTCGCGCGCTCATGCAAGAGCATATGGCTCACGCCGAAGCCCTGGCCCTTGAGGCCGAGTCGCGGGTCGACCGGGGCAGCCTGCTGATGAGCCCGGGCGACTGATCCTTGCCGCGCGGGTTTCGCCCGCCGGCACCACCCTCCTCCTCGCCACACTCCCATCGGACGATGGGGGCGGGGCCCCTTTTGCCCATTTTTTGGAGTCCCAACGTGAAACCCCTTGAGACACTCTGGCGCTGGAGCGCCGTCGACATTGCCGCCGCCGTGCGACGGCGGGAGATATCCTGCCGCGAGGCTACCGCCAGCGCGCTCGCGCGCATCGAACAACTCAATCCGCGCATCAACGCCCTGGCGGAGGTGCTGGCCGATCAGGCACTGGCCAGCGCCGACGCGGCTGACCAGCTGGCCGCCAGCGGAGCACCACTCGGCCCGCTTCATGGCGTACCGGTCACGATAAAAATCAATGTGGACCAGGCTGGCCTGGCCACGACCAATGGCGTGATCCCGCTGCAGCACAATATCGCGCGCGAAGATGCCCCGGTGGTGGCGCACTGGCGCAATGCCGGCGCCATCATTGTCGGGCGCAGCAACACGGCCACCTATTCTTCGCGCTGGTTCACCGACAACGGCCTGCATGGGCGCACGCTGAATCCCTGGAACCCGGATATCACGCCCGGAGGCTCCAGCGGCGGCGCTGCTGCCGCGGTGGCTTGCGGCATGGGTGCACTGGCGCATGGCAACGACATCGGCGGCTCGATCCGCTATCCGGCGTATGCATGCGGCGTGCTTGGCTTGCGGCCCACGACAGGCCGGGTGCCCGCGTACAACCCCACAGCCAGTGTCGAGCGAAGCATCACGCCGCAACTCATGTCGGTACAGGGGCCATTGGCGCGCAGCGTGGCTGATCTGCGCCTTGGGTATCACGCCATGGCATGCCATGACGCGCGCGACCCTGCCTGGGTGCCCGTACCGCTCGAACTGCCGCAGCCGCCGGGCCCGATCCGCGTGGCGCTGTTCAAGCGTTACCCCGGCATCCCCGTCGATCCCGCGGTAAGCGAAGCGCTGGACTGCGCTGCGCAATGGCTCCAGCAAGCCGGCTATGCCGTCGAGGAAGCCGCCCTGCCCGACTTTGCGGAAGCCGCCGCCTTGTGGCGCACGCTGACGACGGATGACAGCCGCCGCAACATCGTCGCGGGCGTGGAACAACACGGCGACGAGGCCATGCGGCGCAGCCAGCGCAATATGCTGGCGGGCATGCCGGAGACCGACCGCGATGGCTTCCTGGATGCCCTGGCGCGACGCCAGGCACTGGGCCGCGGCTGGTCGGTCTTCCTGCACAAGTATCCGCTGGTGTTGATGCCGGTGTCGTGGCAGCGTCCCTGCGCGCAAGACGCGGATATCGGCACGCTGGAACAGACCCGCGCCCTGATCGACGCCCAGAGTCCGCTGCTTGCGACTGCCATGCTGGGCATGCCGGGTCTCGCGGTACCAACCGGCATGGCCGATGGCGTGCCCATCGGCGTGCAACTGCTGGCCTGGCGCTTCAGAGAGGACCTGTTGCTGCAAGCGGGCCAGGCCATAGAAGACGCAGCGCGCTACACCCCATTCACCGCCCGGTAACCCCCGTAGATAAACCAGGAGCTTCCCATGAACGAATGCAACGAACGCACCCCTAAGTCCACCGCGCGCCTTTCGCGCCGCGCCATGCTGGCCGGCACCGCCGCTGCACTGTGTACCGGCAGCCTGATGTCGCGCGCCGCCTGGGGGCATTCCGTCTCGCGCATCATCGTGCCGTTTCCGGCGGGCGGACCTGCCGATTTCATGGGCCGCTTGCTGGCCGAGAAACTCAAGGATCCACTGGGCCGCACCGTCATTGTCGACAACCGTCCCGGTGCCGGCACCCGCGTGGCGGCCGAGGTGCTGAAGAACGCGCCGGCCGACGGCAATACCGTGCTGCTGGCGCCCGTGGATCCCATGTTTATCGGGCCGTTGATCTATAGCAATATGCGTTTCAATCCGGCTACCGATTTCAGGACGATCACCGACGTGGCCGGCGTCCAGTTCGGCCTGGCCGTCAATGCAAGCTCCCCGATCAAGACACTCGCGGAGTTCGTCCAGGCGGCCAAGGGCCGGCCCGCCGACCATTCGATCGGCATCAGCACGGTTGGCACATTGCTCCATTTCCTTGCGGTGGAGTTCGTGGCCCAGTCCCGGACCGGCAGCACCCTGGTGCCCTATCGCGGGGGCGGCGCCCTGGTGACGGACTTGATGGGCAACCAGATCGCAGCCGGCATGGACGCGACGACCTCATTCATGGAGTATCACCGTGCCGGCAAGCTCCGCGTGCTGGCGGTGGCCGGCGACAAGCGCGCCGACGCCCTTCCCGACGTACCCACGTTCGCGGAATCCGGATTTCCAAACCTGGTGACCTCGTCGCGCTATCTGCTGTACGTGCGCGCCGGCACCGCACCCGAAGTGGCCGCGCAGTGGTACCAGTCCGTGCGCAAGGTACTGGCCATGCCCGATATCCGCGAGAAGCTGGGCCGCACGGGTTACGACCTGCTGCCCGGCGCTACGGCGGACGAAGTCACCAGGTATGCGAACGCGCTTGCCGCTCGCTGGACGCCAGTCATCAAGGCCTCCGGCTTCAAGGGCGATTGAATCCCGGTGCCGCCAGCGCGTGCCACGGGGCACGGCACCGGCGGCTGGCCATGGGGCCCCCTCCCCATCGATTCACGGCGCCAGCCGCGCGGCTGGCGCGCGGTCTCCCACGTCCCGCCCGGTGCTGGCAAGCCTGCCGGCCTCAGGGGCCGCCAGCGTCCTCGCAGTGCCACCGCCCCACCTGATCCAGCAGTTACCGCCCCACCCCATCCCGCTCATTCCGCTAGTAAAAACCCGCCTTTCGATCGTTAATCGCGCGTAATGCGCGATTAACGCGCAATCTGCGCGAATTCAGCTTGTCCTGACCCTGGCGATCGCTTAATTTTCAGGCATCAAATACAGGAGACAACATGGCTACCACCATCGACCGAGAGACGCACGGCACACGCCAGACGAAGAAGGCGACCGCAAGCGGCTGGATCGGCTCTGCGCTTGAATACTACGATTTCTTCATCTACGCGACCGCGGCGTCCCTGCTCTTCCCGCAGATCTTTTTCCCCTCGGGAAATCCCAAGATCGCCATCGTCGCTTCGCTTGCCACTTACGGCGTCGGCTATATCGCACGGCCTATTGGCGCCATCGTCCTGGGCCACTGGGGCGACACCCACGGACGCAAGACCGTACTGGTCCTGTGCATGTTCCTCATGGGCTTCTCGACGATGGCGGTCGGCCTGCTGCCGACATACCACCAGGTCGGCATGCTCGCCCCGGTGCTGCTGGTCGTGCTTCGTCTCATCCAGGGCTTCGCAGTGGCCGGCGAGATCTCGGGCGCCAGTTCGATGATCCTCGAGCACGCCCCCTTCGGCCGGCGCGGCTACTACGCCAGCTTTACGCTCCAGGGCGTGCAGGCCGGCCAGATCCTCGCCGCGGCAGTGTTCCTGCCGCTCGCACACTACATGCCGGCGGAAGCGTTCAATTCCTGGGGCTGGCGCATTCCCTTCCTGCTGAGCGCCTTCGTGCTGGTCGCCGGCTTCATCATCCGCCGTGAAGTCAATGAAACGCCAGCGTTTGCCAAAGAGGCCAGCAGCGGCGAAGTGCCCCGCTCGCCCTTCGTTGAAGCCTTCAAATACAGCTTGGGCGATATGATCCGGGTCGTCTGCATGTCCCTGATGAACGTCATCCCGGTGGTCGCCACGATTTTCGGCGCGGCCTACGCGGTGCAGCCCGCGTACGGCATCGGCTTCGAAAAGAGCATCTATCTCTGGATTCCGGTCGCTGGCAACATTCTCGCGGTACTGGTCATTCCCTATGTGGGCAATCTGTCCGACAAGATCGGCCGCCGGCTGCCGGTTGTCGTCGGTGCGCTTTGCTCGGGGTTGCTCTCCTTCGCCTACCTCTACGCCATCAGCATCCATAACGTGCCACTCGCGATCGTCGCATCGCTGCTGATGTGGGGCGTGGTCTACCAAGGCTACAACGCGATCTTCCCGAGCTTCTACCCCGAGTTGTTTCCGACCCGCTCGCGCGTCACGGCAATGGCCATCGCCCAGAACATCGGCACAGCCATCACTGCCCTGCTTCCGGCGCTCTTCGCCATGACAGCGCCTCCAGGCTCGACCGATATCCCGCTCACGATCGGGGCGATCACCTTGACCGTCACGATCATCGCGGCGATCGCGGCATGGAGCGCACGGGAAACCCATCGCATCCGCATGAGCGATCTCGGAGAACCCGGCGCCGTGCCCATGGACAAGCGCGAGTACGACCGGCTGCGGGAAGAGGCCATGGGCGACGCAAAAGTAGCCAAGGCAGCCGCCTGAGCCAACAAAACCAATCGACATTATCCGGAGGAGTAACTACATGAAGAAAGCCGCCGCCCTGTTCATCCTGGGGAGCGCAGCCTGGCCAGCATTCGCGCAGCAATCCGGCGTCACACTGTACGGCCTGATCGACACCACGATTCGCTACTCCACCCACCAGAACGCCGCAGGCAATGGCAAGTGGGAAATGACCGACGGCGAGCTCACCGGCAGCCGCTGGGGATTGCGCGGCACCGAAGACCTGGGCAACAACCTGAAGGCCTTCTACATCCTGGAGTCGGGCTTCAGCCCCGATACCGGCTTCAGCCAGCAAGGCGGCCGCCTCTTCGGGCGCACTGCCGTGATCGGCCTGGACGGGGATTTCGGCAAGCTCGTCCTCGGCCGGCAGTACACCCTCGCCCATGAAATCCTGTCCTCCTACGAGGCGATGGCTTTCGCCAACAACTCCATCGTTGGCTACCAGGGCGGCAACTACACCGGGCTGCGCTACGACAACACCGTCAAGTACATCAAGTCCTTCGGTGGCCTGCAGGTCGCAGGCGCCTACACCTTCGGCGAAGTCGCCGGCAATTTCCCGGCCAGCAACGCCACCGCGGGCTCGCTCGTCTACAGCGCCGGCCCCATCGAGGTTGGCGCCGTCTACCAGGTCACGCACGATGTCTCCTCCGCCTTCTTCGGCGCCGTGCCTCCCTCGCAGGCCAGCAAGCAGACCGTCTGGGGACTGGGCGGCACCTGGAAGGCCGCGCGCGCGCAGTATTACCTGGGCTACACCAACAACCGCCTCGATGTTGCCGACTATCGCAACAACGTCGGCTACGTCGGCACCCGCGTCAACCTTACCGAAGCCCTGAACCTGATCGGCACCTTCCAGTACGACTGGCTCAAGCACGCCGGCGCAAGCGGCAAGCGCCTGACCACCGCGGCCATGCTGGACTACAACTTCAGCAAGCGGACCGACGTCTACGTGGCGGTCGACTACACCCACCTGAGCGGCGCATGGATCCCGCTGAACAGCTCGCCCACTTTCATCAACAGCGGCAATACGTTCGGTAACAGCACCCGGCTGGGCGCGATGGCGGGGATCCGGCACAAATTCTGAGCGCCGCCCACCTGACCCCAGGTGCGCAAACGAAAGCCGCAGCGTCGCCCTCACGCCCTGGTCATCCCTGCGGGCGTCGGGATATGACGGCGGCGCACCACCTTCATCCGCCGTCTTTCGGAACACCTTTCCATGCTCGACATCCTGGCCGTCATCGCCCCGATCTACATCGCCATCCTGATCGGATACTCGATGACCCGCTCCGGGATCTTCGCCAAGGCCGACATGCGCGTCTTCGGCAAGTTCGTGATCAACCTGGCGCTGCCGGCGCTGCTGTTTCGTACGTTGTCGCAGCGGCAGCTCGGGGAAATCCTGAACGTCAGCTATCTCCTCGCGTATTTTCTCGGATCGTGGACGATGGTGGGCCTGGGCTATTTCTGGTGCCGGCGGGTTTCCGGCCTGAATCCGGCCACCAGCGCTTTCTACGCGATGGGCATGTCGTGTTCCAACAGTGGCTATGTCGGCTATCCGATCCTGCTGCTCACCCTTGCACCCGTGGCAGGCGTAGCCCTTGCGCTCAACATGACGGTGGAGAACCTGCTCGTTATCCCCTTGCCTGCTCTGCATGGCGCAGAGCAGGCAAGGTGGCGCCGGGCAGTGGCGTGCGCTGGGCAAGTCGCTGATGCGGATGCTCTACAACCCGCTGATCATGGCGTTGCTCGCGGGGCTCGCCGTGTCCGTGCTCGGTTTGAAATTGCCCGGGCCGGTGCTGCGCACCGTCGATATGCTGGCGACCGCATGCAGTGCACTCTCTCTGTTTGTCATTGGCGGTACCTTGGTCGGTCTTCCCATGCGCGGGCATGGATCACGGATTGCGCCGATCGTCCTTGGCAAGCTGATGCTGCATCCGCTGCTGGTTTTCGCGGCAATCACAATGGTGCCCATGCTCGGACTTGGGGAGATCGAACCGTCGCTGCGCATGGCGGCCGTGTTGCTGGCGGCCATGCCCATGATGGGAATCTATGCCACCTTGGGGCAGGTCTATGGACAAGAAGATTTCAGCGCCGTCACCCTGCTGGTCACAACGATTGCCTCGTTCTTTACGCTTAGCGCATTGCTATGGGCGTTGGGCAATTTCCAGCTTTTCGCATGAGGACAGATGCGGCTCAGCGCCTGATGTACCCGCTGATGTACCGCTCTCGCACCTGCATGATCCGCCAGGTGCCGGCAACGGCATTCCCCGCACGCCTCGGACGCTACGCATAGCGTATGCGTTGCCAAGCCCGTCCCTCATTGACACCATCCGGACATGTGAGATTGATAGCGTCTCCTGGCTGCCCTGTGGCAGCATCCCGAGGAGACTTCATGCGTACACCAAGAAGGCTTACCTTAGCTGTTGTCCTGTCGCTGACGTGCGGCTTGACAATGTCCGCACGCGCCGACGACGACGCCCGTCAACTGCGTGCCAAACATGTCCTGCTGATTTCGGTCGACGGCCTGCACCAGGCCGACCTGGACTGGTTCGTCAACGCAAATCCCAACTCCACCCTTTCCCAGCTGGTCCGTCAAGGCGTCGCATACAGGAATGCGCAAACGCCCTTCCCCTCGGACTCTTTTCCCGGCATGGTCGGCCAGGTGACGGGTGGCAACCCCAGGACCACCGGCATCTACTATGACGACGCCTACAGCCGCAGCCTGCTGCCGGTGGGCACCACGAAGGCCAGTTGCAGTAGCGCAAAGCCTGGCGCCGAGGTCTTCTACGCGGAAGTGATTGCGAAGGATCTGAACCGGCTGGACAGCGGGCAAGGCATTCCCGGCTTGTACGCCGATTTTTCCAAGATCTCCCAATTGACCGGGCACGCGCAGGACCTGATCAATCCGGCCTTGCTGCCGGTATCTCCGCAGAATTGCGAACCGGTCTACCCGCACCAGTATCTCAAGGTGAACACGATCTTCGAGGTCGCGCACAAGCACGGCTTGCGCACCGCCTGGTCGGACAAGCATGCCGCCTACGAGATTCTCAACGGGCCGTCCGGCCAGAGCATCGATGATCTCTTTGCCCCCGAAATCAACAGCTCGGTAACCGACCCATCGCTGCCGGCGGGGCCGGGCGACGACTGGACCAAGGACAACACCAATACCCAACTGTACGATAGCTTCAAGGTACAAGCCGTGCTCAACTGGATCAAGGGCCAGGACCACGCCGGCAACGGCACGCCCGGCACCCCGGCCATCTTCGGCATGAACTTCCAGGCCGTGTCGACCGCGCAGAAGCTCAACAAGTCGAGCTACTACACCGATCCGAACGACACCAGCACCAAGGTGGCGGGCGGACTTGGCGGCTACACCATGAACGGGGCCACGCCCGGCGTGGTGCTGCAAAGCGCGCTGACCTTCGTCAACAACAAGCTGGCGGAGCTGGTGAGCGCCCTCGACCGGACCAACACCGTGGTCATCCTTTCGGCCAAGCATGGCCAGTCGCCGCAGAGCCGCGCCGACCTGACCATCATCAACGATGGCGATATGATCGATGCGCTGAATTGCGCCTGGGAAAAATACGCTGCCACGTGCAAGGACCCGGCCAAGCCCCATCTTGTGGCCCATGCGATCGACGATGACGGCATCCTGATGTGGCTCAACGACCGCTCTCCCGCTGCCATCCGCTTTGCCAAGCGTTTCCTGCTTGGCTATTCCGGCTCCGGCATCGGCTCCGATGACGCCGGAAACACGATCGAAAACAAGCCGTTCAGCCAGGCAGGGGTAACCAGGATCTACGCTGGCGAAGAAGCCGCCGACTTGTTTGGCGTCAGGCCGAGCGATGATCGCGTGCCCGACCTGGTCGGCATCGCCCAGCACGGTACCGTCTGGGCGGGCGGGAAACTGTCGAAGATCGCCGAACACGGGGGCCATGCCAGGCAGGACCGTCACGTACCCATCGTTGTGTGGGGTGCTGGCATTGACCAGAACATCATCGAGGAACCGGTTGCGACAAACCAGATCGCGCCGACCATCCTGAAGTTGCTCGGGCTCAAGCCGCATGAGTTGCAGGCGGTGCAGGCCGAACACACGGAAGTACTGCCGCACCTGCGTTGACCGGTGGCGGGACAGCCGGCAATAGCGGCTGTCCCACCACAAAAAGACCGCGTGAGGCGGACTCCGGGACGGTGTTGCCGGCTTAGTGCCGATGGATCAAGTGATCGAACCAGCTGCGTACAGATTGTTCTTGCGCCGAAAGCAGCGTCGGATCCCGCTCGCGGATCACCCAGACGACGATCGCACAGAGAGCCAACCCGATAAGCAAGATGACAAGTGAGGCAACCATGGCGGCCTCCTATTAGCGTGGCCATATAAACAGTGTAGGCCCTTCCTGCTCGTCGCGAGTGCGTTTCCGGCAGCGACTGGCCCACGAACGGCCATGCAGTCTTCGCCCAATCGCGGAGCCCGTCTGGCTCAAGCGCTGCGCGCAGAGCGAACTTCCACAGTGACATGCGACAAGCTCTTGAATTGCTTTAGCAGTGCGTGGTAGAACTGCGGCCCGCGTTGGGGAGCATTGGTGGCTACGGAAACCACGGCGCTCAGATGGCCCGGGCCTATGCGCCAGACGTGCAGGTCGACCAGCTTGTCGCCATCGGCTTCGATTGCTGCCCTGAGCCTGCCCGCCATGTGCTGGTCTGGATTCATATCGACCAGGATGCCGCCGGTATCGCGGATCAGGCCATATGACCAGTTGGCAATCACCAGCGCACCGACGACACCGGCCAGCGGGTCCATCCAGAGCCAGCCAAAGCTCTTGGCCAGCAGCAGGCCGGTGATCGCCAGAACGGAGACGGCGGCATCCGCGACCACGTGGATATAGGCCGCTCGCATATTGTGGTCGCGGTGGTGGGCGCCGTGGTCATCCTCGTGGGCGTGGGCGTGCTCTTCAAATTCCAGGGTGTGCTCGCGGCCGGCAAGGCCGACCACCACCGTGAAGGCATGCGGCTCCGGAATCTCGGTTGTGGACTCCAGGTAGTCAGCCTTGCGCAACAAGACAAATTCCTGGCGGTTGCCGTCCGGGCGGATCGTGGTCACCGTCACCGTGTTGCCCGGCAGCGCCAGGCCTGCCGTTTCCGCCGTGAGGCGAAATACCGGCGGCACACCCTCCTCGAAAATGGATAGCGTGAAGTCGCCCGCCGGTGTGGAGATAGGCTGCGCCTCTTCCTCATGGCCATGCCCGCCGCCGTGCACGTGTCCATGACCGTGACCGTGGCTGTGCCCATGATGGTCGCCGCCGCTCAACAGCCACGCACTCACGACATTCACCAGCAAGCCGACGACAGCGATCGGAATGGCTTCGTCAAAGTGGATCGGAACGGGCGAGAAGAAACGCACGAAAGCTTCATAGGCAATCAGCAAGGCAATCATGGCCAGGATGATGGCGCTGGTGAAGCCGGCAAGGTCGCCGAGCTTGCCGGTGCCAAACACGAAGCGCGAGTCATTGGCGTGCCGGCGCGCGTAAGTGTAGGCGAATGCGGCAATCAGCATGGCACCGGCATGCGTCGACATATGCAGCCCGTCCGCAACCAGGGCTAGCGAACCGAACAGGCTGCCGCCGACGATTTCAGCGACCATCATGGCAGCACAGAGGACAATCACGGCCCACGTCCTGCGCTCGTTCTTCTCGTGCCCGGCGCCCAGGAACACGTGGTCATGGCCTTCCCCAAACGGGGCGTCAAAGAAGTTGCTCATTACCAACTCACTTAAAGTAGCTATGCACGATCTCGATGAGTTGCTCCCTGGCATCGCCTTCCTCACCGTGGTCATGATCAACTTCCACAAGATGCGTGCGGATGTGGTCTTCCAGCACCACTGCCAGCAGGCCGTTCATCGCCCCACGGCAACTCGTGATTTGCTGCAGCACACCCACGCAACCCTGCTCTTCTTCCAGCGCGCGTTCGATCGCATCAATCTGCCCCCGGATACGACGCACCCGGTTCAGCAATTTCTGTTTTTCGCGGATCGTGTGACTCATCCTATCCCCCAATATAGGGTAGGGGAGTATATATTATTGATCTCCGTAACACCAAGATCCTGCCTCCGGCATTTCATTGTGAGACGCCCGACTTCCTCGCTAGACACTGTAGTTCAAGCGTGGCCGTCCCGGATGAGCRGCATTTCCCCATCACACTACATCGGCACGACTTTCCGTGGAATGGCGATGAGCCCCACACGCACTCCCACAGCCATGCCGTGCTGACCCACAAGCATCCACACTATCCGGACACGCATCACCGGCATCGGTTTCGACATGTCGACAGTTACCAGATCGTGCGGCTCATCCGAACGGCAGCGTCGGCGAATTCCCGGTTGGTAGGCGATGTGTGTGCGCCCGAATTGCGCGCAGCCTGATGGCTCGCAGTCGCGGTGCTGGACGTACGCGGATCAATCTGACGCAGGAATGGGGATGCCAGCCGTGCGGTGAGGGCGGACATCCGGTCGGACGAGGTGAAAATTTTACGCATGCTCTACTCCCTGCCGCCCCGTGCATTATTTGCGCAGCGGCACAGTGCCAGATGGTTCTGGCGGGAAACTCAATAAAGGAGCGGGACTGGCCGAATGGCCGAAGGACGCCGCAGCCTTGCCTGGCAGGCAAGACAGCGGTCAAGGGACGACTGCTGGCTTGCCTAGAAACGAATCAAGGATCGACTAGAACAACTGTCCATTTGATTTCCCTCTTTCGGGTCGAATAGCCAAGCCCGTTTCGCCTGAAGGCGCGCGAAAGCGCGCTGCGCATCGGATGCCTATGCCGTGCCGGCGCCGAAATCGGCGGCGGGCAAGGCCATTGCGATGGCGCGCATGGCGGCCTCCCGGCCGTCACGCCCGACTTGCACATGTACCGTCGCCTGGCCGTTCCGATGGTCGACTTCCACCACGTAGATCCGAGCAAGCTGTCCGATCGCCTTATGCAGCAACTGGCGCAGCGCGAACACTTGCGTCGGCGTCACCGTCATGCGCAAGCGGATCCAGCTTCCGGACGAATCCGTGGCCGGCATTGCGAGCATTCCGGTGGCTGCGCCATGGGTGGCGAAATGCCCCATCGGTGCGAAAGCAGCAGCATTCGAATGTCGCATGGATCGTGCTCCACATTGGGCGGACTGCCTGTTGAACATACCTTCATCCTATGGAGGGCTACGTCAATTTGAAGCAGCAATGCCGCGACGCCGCATCAAAATGATGTAAATGGGGCCGTGGCACAAGGCGCGCTGTCTGGCACGAAAGTGCCGGATGGCCTGAGTCCACAGCTTGCCCTGCCCGCGCCCCTTCCAGCCGCAAGCAGGCACCGGCGGCCCGGCGCAAACAGGGAGGGCGCGCAAGCGAACGCAGGCCGCCGTTCCTGATGTGCAGGTCGCAATAAAAAAATAAATGGGAATGGCCGCGCGGAGAACCCGCGAGGTAGCCACTGCCCGCCGCTATCGGCTAGGCAGTGGCGAAGAAGTCGCCTGACTGACTAGCCGTTCAGAAATTGGCCTGGGGCCAACAAGAACAACTGTCCATGGGGGGAAACCCAAAGTGAAGACGGAGCGAAGGATACCAAAGTGTCTTGTCGGGAGGCAAACGATTTCGGCAAATCAAGGGCCCCGCACTGAAGTTTTTGCCACATTCATGCTTCGGCTCCGTGCGCCCGGCCGATGGCGCCAGGGAGGATCAGGAGACCAGCCGGGTTGGCCATGCCGCCACCAGGATCCACGGAAGCGGCGGGGTTACCGGAAACTGCTTCTGTATAATGCAATCTCTTTCGCCCCAACCCGATCCATCGCCAAACTCACATTGGTGACAAGACTTGCACCTGACTGGCTTGATGTGATCCGCGAAAGTGAAGAACAGGCCTGCCCGGCCGCAAATCCGGCTTTGGTGAAGTGGCTTGCTGGCCGCGCGCCCTGATCGTCCGGAACCATGCGGCCCCTGGGGCAAGCCGTCAAAGTCGCGCCCTGCCGCCCGATCGACTTCCCTGTTGATTGGCGCCGCTGCCGTCCAACATCCCGATCGTCGACCCCGGTAACACGCCGTCTGGCGCACCATGGCAATCCGCGGCTTAGCGCCCGATGGCCGGACCGGGTACCCGATCCGTAAAGTTTATTGGCCTATGAGCAAACTCCCCAAGCTCGCACTGAGCCTTGTGCTGATTGCACTATTGCACCTGATCCCGGCGGCGCTGCCGGCAGCCGCCGCGGCTGAAACGGCAAAGAACACGGACGCACGGCTCGCGACGTCACTTTCGCACGCCGAGTCCGTCGCCGAGTTGAAAAGGCTCCAGACCGAGCAGGACCGCATCAAGCAGCTGGCGTCCGCCGCCACCGGCAGCACGCAGCTCGAAGGGCTGGACAGCGACATCCAGCAACTGGCGGGCGACGTCGACAAGCTGACTGCGGCGCTGCGGCCCGAGCGTGCGCAGCTGCAAGCACAGATCGATGTGCTCGGCCCGCCGCCTGCTGCCGGCACGACGCCGGAAGCGCCCGCGGTCGCGCAGCAGCGGGCCGAGCTGAACGCGCGCAAGGCGCAGCTGGACGCAGGACTGAAGCAGGCGGCAGAGAGCAAGGAGAGCGTCGCCAACCTGACAGGGCAGATCGCCAAGCTGCAGCGCAGCCTGCTGAAGAACCAGCTGGCGCTGCGCTCGGACAGCATCCTGAGCCCGCAATTCTGGATGCCGTTATTCACGCCGACACCGGAAGACGAGCAACGGCTGGGTGCGTTCGAAGAGCAACTCGTCCCGTTGTGGCAATTGGCCTGGCAGCCGGGGCAGCAGGCTGTCACCGCCATGCTTGTCGTTCTCGCACTCGCCGTCTGGTTGATCGGCCGACGGCTCATCGAGGGGGCGCTCGCGTGGCTGTGCCTGGCGAAGCTGCCGGAAACCCGGCTGCGGCGCAGTGCGCTGGCCATGGCGACGGCCCTCGCGACCGTTGTGACGACAGCCGTTGCGGTGCAGATCGTCTGCTTCGCCTTCACCCGGTATTACGAGCCGCAGCCTCAACTGCAGGACCTGATCAGCGAACTCGGCAAGCTGACGCTGACGAGCGCGCTGATATCTGGCCTGGGCCGGGCGCTGCTGTGCACGCGTCATCCGTCATGGCGCCTGCCGGCGCTCGCCGATCAGGTCGCGCTGGCAATGAGCCCCTTCCCGGCCGTCCTCGCTGGCCTGCTGCTGTTGGCCGGCACGCTCGAGCAGCTCAACAGGAGCGCCGACACCAGCCTGCAAGTCACGCTGCTGGGCCGCGGTCTCGTATCGCTGGTCGTGGTCCTGACCATCGGCGCAGCGCTGCTGCGCGCCAACCGGGTTCGCACGCTGCTCAGCGCGGCGGGAGAGCCGCCCGAAGCACGCGCCACCCTGGCCGGCATGATCCACGCAGGCGTGACGATTACGGTCATCGCGTCGTTGTTCGCCTTGCTGATCGGCTATATCACCTTTGCGCGCTTCCTGACCTACGAGCTCGTCTGGTTCGACATCGTCCTGTGCAGCCTGTATCTGCTGACCCAGTTGACCCGGGACGCCTGCGAGAGCCTGTTTTCCGCGCACCATGCGAGCGGCAAGGTCATCAAGCAGCTGTTTGGCCTTGGGGACAGCCATCTCGAACAGGCGTCGACGGTCATGGCAGGCGCCGGCACGAGCCTGCTGCTGCTGGTTGCCGTCATTGCGTTGCTGACCGGCGGCTTCGGCACCACGCCGAGCGATCTACTCAACAGCCTGCTCACGGTGCTGGGCGGGGAGAGGCTGCGCAGCCTCAACATCATGCCCGACCGGATACTCAACGCCGTCATCGCGCTGTCGGTCGGCATTTACCTGCTGCGCTCGGTACGGCGCTGGCTGGATGCGGAGCTGCTGCCGAAGGTATGCATGGAGGCGGGCCTGCGCGCCTCGCTCGTCACGCTGTTCAGCAATATCGGCTACGTGCTGCTCGTCTTGCTGATCCTGGCATTGCTTGGCGTGAAATGGGAGAACCTTGCCTGGATCGTCAGCGCGCTGTCGGTCGGGATCGGCTTCGGCCTGCAGGAGATCGTCAAGAACTTCGTGTCAGGGCTCATCCTGCTGACCGAGCGCCCAGTGAAGGTCGGCGACATGGTGAGCATCGGCGGCGTTGAAGGCGACATCAGGCGCATCAACGTGCGCGCGACGGAAATCCAGCTGGGCGACCGCTCCACCGTGATCGTGCCGAACTCCCAGCTGATCTCGCAGAACCTGCGCAACGTGACGATGAGCAACAGCACGCAAGGCGTCGCCACGCTGCTGTTGACGTTCCCGTTGAACATCGACCCGGAAGAGGTGCGCGACCTGCTGCTCGACGCCTACCGCGAAAACGCCGCGATCCTCGACGTGCCGGCACCGTCCGTCACCTTCAGCCAACTGGCGCCGAACGGCATCACGCTGAGCGTGACGGGCTATGTCAACAGCCCGCGGATCGCCACGGCGACCAAGAGCGATCTGCTGTTCGAGATCCTGAAGCGTCTGCGCGCCGCGGAGATATCGTTGTCGACGCCACAAACGCTGCGGGTCCAGAACCTGCCCGCGCTGAGCGCCTGAGGCCCACCGCATCAGCCCGAGCCGTCCCCGTGCGGCTTGTGCTGCGACGCCAGAAGCCCCTGCTGGGCGGGCGGCACGGGTTCGTAGTGACTGAGCTGGATCGTATAGTTGCCGTGACCGCCGGTGATGCTGTTCAGGCGCGACTGGTAGTCGTTGAGCTCGGCCAGTGGCACCTGGCCCTCGACGACGACGCTATTGCCGGCCGCGGTACGCGTGCCCCGGACCTGGCCGCGCTTGGCGGACAAGTCGCTGATGATGTCGCCCATCGCGGTTTCGGGCATCGTCACCTCGATATCCACGATCGGCTCGAGCACGCTCGGCCGCGCCTTGAGCACGGCGTCGATGAAAGCCTTGCGCCCCGCGGCCGCGAACGCCACTTCCTTCGAATCGACCGAATGGCTCTTGCCATCGAACACGATCACGCGCACGTCCTGCATCGGAAAGCCCGCCAGTGGCCCGCTCTCCAGCACCTGGCGGATGCCCTTTTCGACGGCGGGAATGAACTGGCCCGGAATCGCACCGCCCTTGACCGCATCGACGAACTCGAAACCCGCGCCGCGCGGCAGCGGCTCGACGCGGAGCAATACCTCGCCGAACTGCCCTGCCCCCCCGGTCTGCTTCTTGTGGCGATGATGCCCTTCGGCCTTGCCGCCGATGGTTTCACGATAGGCGATCTTCGGCGGCCGCGTCACGACTTCGAGCTTGTACTGATCGGTCAGGCGTTCGAGCGCGCAGCGCAGCTGGAGCTCGCCCAGGCCAAGCATCACGGTTTCATTGGTGCCGGCCGGATGCTCGATGCGCAGGCACGGGTCTTCCGCGCCCAGCTTCTGCAGTACCTCCGACAAGCGCTGCTCATTGCCGCGGCGCGCCGGCTCGATCGCCAGGCCATAGATCGGCTTGGGGAAATCGAGCGGAGTCAGGTGGATGTTGCCGTCCTCGCTGGCGTCATGCAGCACGGCATTGAAGGCAATCTCGTCGATCTTGGCCACGGCGCAGATGTCGCCGGGCCCGGCCTGCGACACTTCGACTCGCTCCTTGCCCTGCAGCATCAGCAGATGCGCGACCTTGAACGGCTGGCGGCCGTCGCCGATATAGAGTTGGCTGTCGCGCGTGACGGTGCCCTGGTGGATGCGAAACACTGCCATCTTGCCCAGATACGGATCCATCGTGACCTTGAAGACGTGCGCCAGCACATGCTTGTCGGGCACCGGCTCGGCGCGCACGATTTGCTGGCGCTCGCCCGCATCGCGGTAAAACAGCGGCGGATTGCCTTCCGCCGGGTTGGGCAGCAAGCGCACAAACACATCGAGCAGCTCCGCGATGCCGGTGCCGCTGGCCGCCGAGGTGAAGCAGATCGGCACCAGGTGGCCTTCGCGCAGCGCCCGCTCGAACGGCGCGTGCAACTGCTCCGGCCTGATTTGCTCGCCCTGCTCGAGATACACCTCCATCAGCTTGGGATCGATCTCGACGACCTGGTCGACAAGCGCCTCGTGGGCCGAGGCCACCGACAGGAAATCCGCGTCGCCGGCCGGGCTGAAGAAGCAATCGACGACCGCGCCGGCCCGCCCCGCCGGGAGATTGATCGGCAAGCACTCTTTGCCGAACGCCTCCTGGATGTCGGCCAGCAGCTTGGGCAGGTCGACCTTTTCCTTGTCGATGCCGTTGACCACGATCATCCGGCACAGCTTGCGATCGTGCGCCCAGGCCATCATGCGCCGGGTCGTCATTTCGATGCCGGTCTGCGCATTGATGACGATGGCGGCGGTCTCGACCGCCGCCAGGGCACTCATGGACAAGCCGGAAAAATCGGGATAACCGGGCGTGTCGACCAGGTGGATGCGGGTGTCGTGATAGTGGAGATGGGCGACTGCCGAGGTAAGCGAGTGGCGATACTTGCGCTCGAGCGGATCGAAATCGCAGACCGTGGTGCCGCGCTCGACGCTGCCGGGGAGGTGCAGCGCGCCTCCCTTGTGCAACACCGCTTCGACCAGTGAGGTCTTGCCGCACCCCGCGTGCCCCAGCAGGGCGATCGTACGAATTGCATCGGGACTATAAAGCATGGTCGCCCTCGTCCGGCAATGGCAGATAGACCATTATTGGCGAAAGGGGCCGGGAACACCATATGCGGTAAAACCCGGGCTTCGCCGGTTCGCGAATAGCGCCGTATCGGTCTCTTGGACAAGCGCCACGGATTGGTGGTGTATTGGTGATGGATTGGTGGTGTGGTGTTACCCGACGTTGAGCTTCAACCAAAAATTGGCAATAATGGCTTGCATTTCCCCGGGATTGCGATATAGTCCTGCCCTCGCGTGCGGCTGTAGCTCAGTTGGATAGAGTACTTGGCTACGAACCAAGGGGTCGTGGGTTCGAATCCTGCCAGCCGCACCACCTATTTGAAGGGCTTCCAGTCATGGAAGCCCTTCTTCATTTCAGCTCTGGACACAGCGCCGCAGCACCGCGATGATGACATCGCTGCAAGCCTCGCCGGGAGCCAGCCATGACATCCTCGCTCCGACACGCCCTGTGTCGTATTCTCAGCATCTGCTGCCTTTTCCTCGCCGCGTGCGGCGGCGGCGACGATGACGGCGTGTTTGTCAGTGGCGGCGGGCCCGGCACGCTGTCGGTGGTCATCTCGGGCCTGCCGGCGGGGACTCCCGCCGACGTCGCCGTCACAGGCCCCGGCGGCTTCCGGCAGACATTAGGACAATCGGTGACGCTGGCGGACCTGATGGTGGGCACCTATACCGTGACTGCGGCCAACGTCGTGAAGGATTCCGTCACGTATAAGGCGCGACTGCCCGTCCAGACCGTTGCGGTGGCCGCTGGTACCGCACCTGTGGTCGGCGTGGTCTACGCTGCGCCCTAGGCGCTTTGTGGCGCCCGTGAACAAGCTATCCGGCACTGCCGGGCGGCCTTCTATTCCACCGCACCCCCAGCCCGCCGCAAAGCGGCCCCCACCTCCCCATAAAACTCCCGCAACGCCACTACCTCCAGATCCGGCGGCAGCAGCGCAGGCCAGAGTAACGCCACGATATCCTTTGCAGTCCGCTCAATATCCACCGGCCGTTGCCTGGCAATGGCATCCCAGAGAATATGCTCCATCGGCCCGAAAATAGCCGAACGCAGCAGGCTCAACGGCAAGTCAGTCCGGATCTCGCCGTTCTCCCGGGCCCGCGCCAGCATATCCATCAGCGGCGCGGTGTACCGCCGTTGCAGCGGCACGAACACTTCGCCCAGCCCCGGGCCCCTGGCACGGCCTTCGGAAAGTACCAGCGCGCACAAGCCGGTGCCCTGGATCAGGAACAGGCGCAAATGGGTCCGCACAAAGAACTCAAGTTGCGCCTTGCTGCCCTGGTCGCGCGGCATGCCCTCTTCCACCACGGCGATGATCTCGTCGTACCAGTCCTCGATCACCCGCACGCATAGCTCGCGCTTGCCGTGGAAGTAGGTGAACACCGTCGCTTCGGAGATGCCGAGGCGCTGGGCGATCTCGGTCGTGGTGGTCCGCTCGTAGCCCATCTCCGCGAAGACTTCGCGGCTGACGCGGAGGATGTCGCGGATGCGCTGCTCCGCCTTGGCGCCCGCTGGAAGGCGGCGCCGCACCATGATCTCGTCCATCGACGTGTTACCTCGCTTGCCGGAAGCCGGCGATTATAGTGCGGCGCAGCAGAAAGCCGTGCCCGGGCGCGCTGCGCCGGGCCTTCGCCGCCGTCCTGGCATTGTAATTGATCTTTACTCAATTCGAGGTTGCAATTTTTCGATCTAGCGTGTACTTTTCCACTCAACGCTATGGGTCCTGCGCATGGTTTGTGGGGCTATAGCCATAACAATATGCACGCTTCGATACTTGAGCCGCACTCAACAAAGTTGAACAAAACTCAAGAAGCCCGGTAACAGACACGATTCCGACATCGCTTTGGAGACAAGCATGACCCCAACGACCTTGCCCATTGGCGGGCTCTCCCACGTACGGGGCCGGACTGATGTCCCCCTGTCCGAACTGACGGTGCCGGCCATGCTGGCGGAGACCGTGGCGCGCTTCCCGGAACGGGAGGCGGTGGTGTTCCGCGAGCAGGGCATCCGCTGGACCTGGCGCGAGTTCGCGCAGGTGGTGGATGCGATGGCCGGGGGCCTGCGCCTGTTGGGACTGGAGCGTGGGGACCGCGTCGGTATCTGGTCGCCCAATCGCGTGGAGTGGCTGGTGACCCAGTTTGCGACGGCGCGGCTGGGACTGGTGCTGGTGAATATCAACCCGGCTTACCGTCTGGCTGAACTGGAATACGCGCTGAACAAGGTGGGCTGCAAGGCGATCGTGGCGGCTGAGTCGTTCAAGACGTCGCGCTACCTGGAGATGCTGCAGACGCTGGCACCGGAGCTGCAAGACTGCGAGCCGGGCGCGCTGCAGGCGGCGCGCCTGCCGGCGCTGCGCTGGGTGATCCGCATGGGCGGCGAGCGTACGCCGGGCATGCTCAATTACGATGCGCTGCTGGCGCATGGCACGCATGCGCTGGTCGGCGAACTGGACGCGATCACCGCGCAGCTGGATCGCTACGATCCCATCAATGTCCAGTTCACCAGCGGCACGACCGGCGCGCCGAAGGGCGCCACGCTGACACACCGGAACATTGTCAACAACGGGCGCTTTATCGCCATGGCGATGCGCTTCTCCGAGCAGGACAAGCTTTGCATCCCGGTGCCGTTCTATCACTGCTTCGGCATGGTGCTGGCGGTACTGGCCAGTGTATCCACCGGCGCCTGCATGGTATTCCCGGGCGAGGCCTTCGACCCGGTGGCAACCATGGCGGCGGTCAGCGAGGAGCGTTGCACGGCGCTGCATGGCGTGCCGACCATGTTTATCGCGCAGCTGGAACATCCGGATTTTGCCAAGTACGACTTCTCCACCTTGCGCACCGGCATCATGGCGGGCTCGCCCTGCCCCATCGAGACGATGAAACGCGTGATCTCGCAGATGCATATGGCGGAAGTGACGATCGCCTACGGCATGACCGAGACCAGCCCGGTTTCATTCCAGAGCTCCACCACCGATCCGCTGGAGAAGCGCGTGACCACGGTGGGGCTGATCCAGCCGCATCTGGAAGTGAAGCTGGTGGACGGCGGGGGCGATATCGTGCCCGTCGGCGAGAAGGGCGAGCTGTGCACGCGCGGCTATTCGGTGATGCAGGGTTACTGGGACGACGAGCCGCGCACCCGCGAAGCGATCCGCGACGGCTGGATGCATACCGGCGACCTGGCCACCATCGACGAAGAGGGCTACTGCAATATCGTCGGCCGTGTGAAGGACATGCTCATACGCGGCGGCGAGAACATCTACCCGCGCGAGATCGAGGAATTCCTGTTCCGCCATCCCAAGGTGCAGGCGGTGCAGGTGTTCGGCGTGCCCGATCACAAGTATGGCGAGGAAGTCTGTGCGTGGATCGTGCTGAAGCCCGGCGAGACCGCCACGGAGGACGATATCCGTACCTTCTGCCGCGACCAGATCGCGCATTACAAGATTCCGCGCTATATCCGCTTTGTGAGCGAGATGCCCATGACCATTACCGGCAAGGTGCAGAAATTCGCGATGCGCGACCGCATGATGCAGGAACTCGGGCTGGACGAGACCAAGACCGCCTGATTCCAATCCCGCTTTCACTGGACATCCGGCTGCCCTCCCCGGCAGCCCCACTCGACACGATAACGAGCACTACCATGAACGAACTCCCAGGCCTCAATTTCCATCTCGGCGAAGATATCGACATGCTGCGCGAATCCGTGCGCAACTGGGCGCAAGCCGAACTCGCCCCGCGTGCCGCCGAAATCGACCGCACCGACCAGTTCCCGATGGACGCCTGGAAGAAGATGGGCGACCTGGGCGTGCTCGGCATTACGGTGGCCGAGGAGTACGGCGGCGCCAATATGGGCTACCTCGCCCATATGATCGCAATGGAGGAAATCAGCCGTGCCTCGGCCTCGGTCGGCCTGTCCTACGGCGCGCATTCCAACCTGTGCGTGAACCAGATCCACCGCAACGGCTCCGCTTCGCAGAAGGCGAAATACCTGCCCAAGCTGGTGTCCGGCGACTGGATCGGCGCGCTGGCCATGAGCGAGCCCAATGCCGGCTCGGACGTGGTCAGCATGAAGCTGCGCGCGGACTTCAAGGGCGACCGCTACGTGCTCAACGGCACCAAGATGTGGATCACCAACGGCCCGGACTGCGACGTGCTGGTGGTCTACGCCAAGACCGAGCCGGACCTGGGCGCGCGCGGCATGACCGCGTTTATCGTCGAGAAGGGCATGAAGGGTTTCTCGGTGGCGCAAAAGCTCGACAAGCTGGGCATGCGCGGCTCGCACACGGGCGAACTGGTGTTCCAGGACGTGGAAGTGCCGGTGGAAAATATCCTTGGCGGCGAGAACAGTGGCGCCAAGGTGCTGATGAGCGGGCTGGACTACGAACGCGCGGTGCTCTCCGGCGGCCCGGTCGGCATCATGCAGGCCTGCATGGACGTGATCACGCCCTACATCCACGACCGCAAGCAGTTCGGCCAGAGCATCGGCGAGTTCCAGCTGATCCAGGGCAAGGTGGCCGACATGTACACCACGCTGCAGGCGGCGCGCAGCTATCTGTACACCGTGGGCAAGAACCTGGACGCGCTGGGCGCCGGGCACGTGCGCCAGGTGCGCAAGGATTGCGCCGCGGTGATCCTGTACACCGCCGAGAAGGCAACCTGGATGGCCGGCGAATCGGTGCAGATCCTGGGCGGCAACGGCTATATCAACGACTACCCGGTGGGCCGCCTGTGGCGCGACGCCAAGCTGTACGAGATCGGCGCCGGCACCTCGGAAATCCGCCGCATGCTGATCGGGCGCGAGCTTTACGCCGAAACGGCGTAAACAACCTCCGCGGCCTGCCAGCGCTGCCGCGATCACTGCACGAGACACCAGAACAAAGACCCGACACCCTATGCCCACGCTCGAAACCAAACTCAATGCGCGTTCGGAATCCTTCCGCGCCAATGCCGACGCCATGCAGGCGCTGGTCGTCGACCTCAAGGCGAGGATCGCCAAGCTGGCCGAAGGCGGCGGCGAGGAAGCCCGCGCCAAGCACCTCGGGCGGGGCAAGCTGCTGCCGCGCGACCGCGTGCAGCAACTGCTCGATCCGGGTACGCCGTTCCTGGAACTGTCGCAGCTCGCGGCGTATGACATGTACGACAATGCCGCGCCCGGCGCCGGCATCATCACCGGCATCGGCAGCATCGCCGGGCAGGAATGCGTGATCGTCTGCAACGACGCCACCGTCAAGGGCGGCACTTACTATCCGCTCACCGTGCGCAAGCACCTGCGCGCGCAGGAGATCGCCGAGCAGAACAACCTGCCCTGCATCTACCTGGTGGATTCCGGCGGCGCCAACCTGCCGAACCAGGACGACGTCTTCCCCGATCGCGACCACTTCGGCCGCATCTTCTACAACCAGGCCAACCTGTCCAAGCAGGGTATCCCGCAGATCGCGGTGGTGATGGGTTCGTGCACCGCTGGCGGCGCTTATGTACCGGCGATGAGCGATGAGTCCATCATCGTCAAGAACCAGGGCACGATTTTCCTGGGCGGGCCGCCGCTGGTGAAGGCGGCCACGGGCGAGGAGGTCACCGCCGAGGACCTGGGCGGCGCCGACGTGCACACCCGGCTCTCGGGCGTGGCCGACTACTTCGCGCAGAACGACGCGCACGCGCTGTCGCTGGCGCGCAATATCGTGCAGCACCTGAACCGCCGCAAGCCGGACCAGATCCGCCTGCACGAGCCGCTGCCCCCGCGCTATCCGGTGGAAGAACTGTATGGCGTGATCCCTACCGATACGCGCAAGCCTTACGACGTGCGCGAGGTGATCGCGCGCATCGTGGACGACTCGGACTTCGACGAGTTCAAGGCGCGCTATGGCACGACGCTGGTTTGCGGCTTTGCCCGCATCTGGGGCTACCCGGTCGGCATCATCGCCAACAACGGCATCCTGTTCTCGGAATCGGCGCTGAAGGGCGCGCACTTTATCGAGCTGTGCTGCCAGCGCAAGATCCCGCTAGTGTTCCTGCAGAACATCACCGGCTTCATGGTGGGTCGCAAGTACGAGAACGAAGGCATCGCACGCAATGGCGCCAAGATGGTGACGGCGGTGGCGACGGCGCAGGTGCCGAAGTTCACGGTGATCATCGGTGGCTCGTTCGGCGCGGGCAACTATGGCATGTGCGGACGCGCGTATTCGCCGCGCTTCCTGTGGATGTGGCCAAACGCGCGGATCTCGGTGATGGGCGGCGAGCAGGCGGCCAGCGTGCTGGCCACCGTGCGACGCGACGGCATCGAGGCCAAGGGCGGTAGCTGGAGCGCCGAGGAAGAAGACCAGTTCAAGCAGCCGATCCGCGACCAGTACGAGCACCAGGGCCATCCGTACTACGCCAGCGCGCGGCTGTGGGACGACGGCGTGATCGATCCCGCGCAGACCCGCACGGTGCTGGGCCTGGGCTTGTCGGCCAGCCTGAATGCGCCGATCGGCGAGATGAAGTTCGGCGTGTTCCGCATGTAATTTGCCATTGCGCAAGAGCCCCGCATAGCAAATCGCACCGAATCGCATCGCACAGGACACCACCATGGAATTCACCACCCTTACCGTCACCGCCGCGCAGCACGTGGCCACCGTCACGCTGAACCGGCCGGACGTGCGCAACGCCTTCAACGAGACCGTGATCGCCGAACTGACCGGAGCCTTCCGCGCGCTGGGCAGCGAGTCCACGGTGCGCGCCATCGTGCTGGCGGGCAATGGCCCGGCCTTCTGCGCGGGCGCCGACCTGAACTGGATGAAGAAGATGGCCGGCTACTCGCACGACGAGAACCGGTCGGACGCGCTGACGCTGGCGCAGATGCTGCACACGATCTGGGCCTGCCCCAAGCCCGTCATAGCGCGCATCCACGGCGATACCTATGCGGGCGGCGTCGGCCTGGTTGCGGCCTGCGATATCGCAGTGGCCGCGGAACCGGTGAATTTCTGCCTGTCGGAAGCGCGCCTGGGCCTGCTGCCAGCCACCATCAGCCCCTACGTGATTCGCGCCATGGGCGAGCAGGCCGCGCGCCGCTACTTCATCACGGCCGAGCGTTTCGGCGCGGCCGAGGCGCTGCGGCTGGGCTTTGTGCATGAGGTGGTACCGGCCGATGCGCTGGACGACAGGGTGACCGAGCTGGCCGCCGCGCTGGTGGCCAACAGTCCCAATGCCGTGCGCGAAAGCAAGCGGCTGGTGCAGGAGGTGTCTGGCCGTGCCATCGACGATACGCTGCTGGCCGATACCGCCGACCGCATTGCCGCAATCCGCGCGTCGGAAGAAGGCCGCGAGGGCGTGCGCTCCTTCCTGGAAAAGCGCTCGCCGTCCTGGCGGCCTGCCTGAGCCGAGCCCCAGCTCCATGACGCGCGCCGTGCGGCCATTGCAGCCACGCCGCCAGAACCAAAACTAGGAACATCCATGTTCAACAAGATCCTGATCGCCAATCGCGGCGAAATCGCCTGCCGCGTGGCAGCCACCTGCCGCCGCCTCGGCATCCGCACAGTGGCGGTCTACTCCGACGCTGACGCCAACGCACGCCACGTGGCGCTGTGCGACGAGGCGGTGCACATCGGCGGCGCCGCCGCGCGCGACAGCTACCTGCGCGGCGACCACATCATCGAGGTGGCCAAGGCCACTGGCGCACAGGCGATCCATCCCGGCTACGGCTTCCTCTCGGAGAACGACGGCTTCGCCGAAGCCTGCGCCGAAGCGGGCCTGGTCTTTATCGGGCCGCCGGCATCGAGCATCCGCGCCATGGGCAGCAAGAGCGCGGCCAAGCGCCTGATGGAACAGGCCGAGGTGCCGTTGGTGCCGGGTTACCACGGTGAGGATCAAGACCCCACGCTGCTGCGCCGCGAGGCCGACCGCATCGGCTATCCGGTGCTGCTCAAAGCCAGCGCAGGCGGTGGCGGCAAGGGCATGCGCGTGGTGGAATCCAGCGAAGGCTTCGAAGCCGCGCTGGCCTCGGTGCAGCGCGAAGCCAGCGCCAGCTTCGGCGATGACCGCGTGCTGGTGGAGAAATACCTGACGCGTCCGCGCCATATCGAAATCCAGGTGTTTGCCGATACGCATGGCAACTGCGTCTACCTGTTCGAGCGCGACTGCTCGGTGCAGCGCCGCCACCAGAAGGTGCTGGAAGAAGCCCCCGCACCCGGCATGAGCGAAGAGCGCAGGCGCGCGATGGGCGACGCTGCCGTTGCAGCGGCGCAGGCCGTGGGCTACGTCGGCGCCGGCACGGTGGAATTCATCGCCAACCAGGACGGCTCCTTCTACTTCATGGAGATGAACACCCGCCTGCAGGTGGAGCATCCGGTCACCGAGATGATCACCGGGCAGGATCTGGTGGAATGGCAGCTGCGCGTGGCCTCCGGCGAGCCGCTGCCGCTGCGGCAGGATCAGCTTCGTATCCACGGCCACGCGCTGGAAGCGCGCGTCTATGCGGAGAACCCCGATAAGGGGTTCCTGCCCTCCACCGGCACGCTGCGGTACCTGCGCACGCCGGCGGCGGTGACGTTCACGCTTGGCCATGACGGCGACGGCCCCGCCGGCGTGCGCATCGATTCCGGCGTGCGCGAGGGCGACACCATCAGCCCGTACTACGACCCCATGATCGCCAAGCTGATCGTCTGGGGCCGCGACCGCGACGAAGCGCTGGCGCGCATGGCGCAAGCGCTGGCCGAATACCACGTGGTGGGCTTGTCGACCAATATCGCCTTCCTGCAGCGGCTGGTGACGTCGCAGGCTTTCCGCACCGCGGACCTCGACACCGGACTGATCGAGCGCAATCAGGCGGCCCTGTTCCCGCCCCCCGCGAAGGTGGGCATCGACGTCATTGCACTGGCCGTGGCGGCGCTGGCGGACGCGCAAGCCCGCGCGCGGCGAATCGATCCGGCCGACGCGCATTCGCCCTGGCACAACGCCGGGGCATGGCGCCTGAATGGCGAAGCCAGCAGCCAGTTCCGCCTGCGCACGAGCGAAGGCGAAACACTTGCCAGCCTGCGCAGCGATGACGGCAAGCAATGGCTGACCGTGGGCGACCAAACCGTGCCGTTCCGCGCCACCACGCATGCGCTCGACCTCGGCGAGCGCATCGTCAAGAGCAGCACGCATATCGACGGCGACGCGCTTTACGTGTTCAGCGGCAACCAGCAAACCCGGCTGGAGGTGATCGACCCGCTCGCCCACGCAGGCGCGGCCGATGCCGAAGGCGGCAAGCTGGTGGCACCGATGCCGGGCCGCATCATCGCGGTGATGGTCCAGGCCGGCGCCGTCATCGGCAAGGGCGATCCGCTGATCGTGATGGAAGCCATGAAGATGGAGCACACCCTCACCGCACCCGCCGACGGGGTGGTGCAGGAAGTGCTCTACGCCGTCGGCGACCAGGTGCAGGACGGCGCGCAACTGGTCACACTGGAAGAAGCGGCGGCCTGATCCCGCCTATCCGCCCTGCCCTGCCCGCGCGTGCGCAGCATGTCGATGACAAGCTGCATCGCGGGCGTGGGCGGGCGGCTCTTGCGCATCACCAGGCCACAGGGCGCAAGCCGGCCATCCAGGGCCACCGGCAGCGTGGCGATTGCGGCTGCCCCTTCCACCCTTTCCACCCTTTCCGGCACCTGTTCATGCCCATGACAGTTGACCCGCTCCCTTTCCTGCACATTTCCCCGTAATTCGGTGCATTTGGAGACTATTTCCAGGCTATCCCGGGCTGCCCCGGGGTATTTCGGGCATACTGCTTCGTTCCCTCCCTATTGCTATTGCGAAGCCGCCGTCCCGGCTTCCTCCCCCCTCGATGCCCGGCTACCAAACCAAGCAGGAGAGCATCGCCGTCGCGGGCGTCGCCGACCTGGTCATTCGCTCGCTGCTGGATAAACAGCAGTATTACGATCCTCTCGGCGAAGCCGCTCGCATAGGCATTTCGTCCGCCATGTGGCCGTTGTTCGGCATGCTATGGCCGTCCGGCGCGCACCTGGCCGCACGCATGGCGGCGCGGCCGGTGGATGCCACCGAACGCGTACTGGAAATTGGCTGCGGCCTGGGCCTGGCCAGCCTGGTAGGGCACCGCCGCGGCGCCGACATGACCGCCAGCGACTGCCACCCGATGGCGGCCAGCTTCCTCGCGGAAAACGTGCGCCTGAACGGCCTGGCGCCGATGAAATACCGGCACGGCCACTGGAGTGCGGCGGAGCATGAACAAGACGCCGCCGACGGTGCCAGCCCGGCCCCCGCCAGCGTCCACGGCCACTTCGACCTGATCATCGGCAGCGACCTGCTCTACGAGCGTGATGCCAATGCCAACCTCGCTCACTTTATCGGGCGCCATGCCAGCCCGACCGTCGAGGTCTGGATCGTCGATCCCGATCGCGGCAACCGCCCGGCTTTCAACCGGCAGATGGCCGAGCAGGGCTTCCTGATGCGCGAGGAAAAACTCGACCGTGCGGCATCGCCGGGCGTCGATGCCTATAAGGGACGCCTGCTGGTTTATCGCTGGGCCGCGCAGTTGCCGCCCGCACCCGTCTTGCAGTAGCAGGGCACGCCGGCCTGAGCACCAGCCGTTCCCGGTTCTCCACCACCTCGTCCACAAGCACGCCCCCTCGACAAGGCGTAGCATGTCGTGCTTCCAGCGCCCGCGTCCAAGGCGCATGCGTACCAGGCAATCCCTGCCGCTTCTTTCCGTGGATGTCGAAGCCATCATTTCGCTGGCCCAAACCTGAACCAGACGCGCTCACCACAACGCCCATGCCCGCTCCCCTCACCCCCGCCGCCGTGGACGCGCTGCGCGCCCTCACGCCAGGCACGCAGACCACCACGCATTTCAATCACGCCGGCGCCTCGTTGCCGTCCACGGCCACGCTGGAGGCGGTCTACGCCCACTTGCGGCGCGAAGCCACGCTGGGGCCGATGGAAGCCGGCGTGGCGGCACGCGAACAAACGGAACGCGCGCGTACCCTCGCCGCGCAACTGCTGAACGCCAGGCCGGAAGAGATTGCACTGACCACGGGCAATTCGCCTGGATGGGGCGCCGCCTTCGCCGCCCTGGGATCCTGGCGGCCCGGCGACCGCATCCTGGTCGGTCGCCACGAGTGGGGCGGCAACCTGGCCGCCATGCGCCTGAGCGCGCAGCGGGCGGGCGCATCGATCGAAACCATCCCGTCGGATAGCAGCGGCGCCGTCGATCCCGAGGCGCTGGAGGCCATGCTGGATGAGCGCGTGCGCCTGATCGCGCTGACCTGGCTACCCGCCAACGGCGGGCTCATCAATCCCGCCGCGGCCATTGGGCAAGTGGCGCGCCGTCACGGCATCCCCTACTTCATCGACGCCGCGCAGGCGGTGGGCCAGTTGCCTGTCGACGTGGCCCAGGTGGGCTGCGACGTGTTGAGCGGCGCGGGCCGCAAGGCGCTGCGCGGCCCGAGGGGCACGGGGCTGCTGTTTGTGCGGCAGGATTTCCTGCCCCGGCTGACGCCTGTCTTCGCCGACACCTATTGCGCGCCGCTGGATGCGCATGGCGAACCTGTCTGGCGGCCTGGCGCGGCCCGCTTCGAATCGGCGGAAGCGGCGATGGCGCTGCGCTGCGGCTTGGCCAATGCCTTGCAGGAAGCCCTGGAGATCGGCCTCGACAATATCCGTGCGCGCATCGACGCCACCGCGCAGGCGCTGCGTGCGCAACTGGCTGAAATACCCGGCGTGACGGTGCTGGATCAGGGCCGCGAGCGTTCCGGACTGGTGGCATTCAACGTGGACGGCCAGGATGCCGTGGCGGTGCAACGCGGGCTGGCCGCGCAGGGGGTGGTGATCGGCAGCAACGGGGTCGCCTACACGCCGTTGGATATGAACGCGCGCGGACTCAGCCAGATCGCCCGCGCCTCGGTCAGCTACCTGACCACCGAAGCCGAGATCGGGAAATTGCTGGACGGCTTGCGGGCCCTGGCGCGCTAGCCGTGGCGCAGGCACCGCCTGCATGGAAGCCAGCGCGGTAGGCCGGCGAACGTCCGATTCCCGGCGAGGCAGCAGGCAGGTGTCGCGTGTGGCGCTTGGTTGCGGGACGGGCTACGATAAAGAGACCGTGCGACAGTGGGACAGTGGGGTTGATGCAGCGCAACAGCGCAACAGCGCAACATTGGCACCCGACGTCTTCGCATCCCTTACCCTATGCCAGACAAGCCCCTGTCTCCGCCAGGATCGCTGATACGCAGCCGCCTCGTCAGGCGCATCGCGATTGCCCTGGCGATACTCGCAGGCATTGTTGCCACAGGCTGGTACGCAACCCGGGCCAAGCCGGTAGCGGTGCTGACGGCCCGGGCCGTGCAGGGGCGGGTCGAAGCCACTGTCGCCAACACGCGGGCAGGCTCGGTTTCCGCCTGCCGGCGGGCGAAACTGGCGCCGCCGGCGGCCGGACGCATCGAAGTGTTGAATATCCGCAAAGGTGACCGGGTAAAGACGGGCCAGGTGCTCCTGGTTCTCTGGAACGAAGACCTGGTCGCGCGCGAACACCTCTCGACAAACCAGTTTCTGACGGCCACGGCGCATGTGCGCGAAGTGTGCGAACTGGCCAAGGCGGCGGCAAGCGACGCCAGGCGCGCCAGGGAACTGGTGGGGAGAGGTTTCGTCTCGCCCCAGGCGGTGGAACGGGCCGATGCCGACGCCGACTCCAAGCGCGCAGCGTGCGAATCGGCAAAAGCGCAGGTGAAGGAGGCCGAGTCGCGCATCGCCGCCTCGCGCGCCGACACTGCGCGCACCGTGCTCAAGGCGCCTTTCGACGGCGTGGTGGCCGAAGTGAATGGCGAGATCGGCGAATACCTGACCCCCTCCCCGCCCGGCATCCCGACGCTGCCGGCCGTGGACCTGATCGACGATTCGTGCCTCTATGTGTCCGCGCCGATCGACGAGATCGACGCGGCACGCCTGCGCGTGGGCATGCCGGCGCGCGTCACCCTGGACGCCTATCGCGGCAGGCATTTCGACGGCAAGTTGCGGCGCATCGCCCCTTACGTCCTGGCACAGGAGAAGCAGGCGCGCACCGTTGAAGTCGAGGTCCAGTTCGACAGTCCCGACATCGTCCGCCATCTCCTGGTCGGCTATAGCGCCGATGTGGAAATCGTGGCCGATGCCCGCGATCACGTTCTGCGCATCCCGACCACTGCACTGACATCCGGCAACCAGGTACTGGTGTTGAACGCCGCCGGCAGGCTGGAAGCGCGCAAGCTGGACACCGGCATTTCCAACGCGGAGTTCACCGAGGTGACCGGAGGGCTCAAGCGCGGCGAGCGCGTCGTCACCTCACCGGAACGGATCGGTCTCAAGGCTGGCGTCGCCGCTGTCGAGGAAGAACAGACTACCGCGGAGACGCGAGCAAAATGATCCGGCTCGACGGCATCGGGAGGAGATTCGTGCTGGGCGGCGAGGCTGTGCATGCGCTCCATGAAATCAACCTGGCGGTTGCCCAGGGAGAATACCTGTCCATCATGGGCCCATCGGGCTCGGGCAAGTCCACCTTGCTCAATATCCTGGGCCTGCTGGATCGCGCCGATACCGGCACTTATCAACTCGACGGCCGCGACGTAACCGCTCTGCCGGACGACGAACTGGCGCGCCTGCGGCGTGAGAAGATCGGCTTTGTCTTCCAGTTTTTTCACCTGGTGCCGCGCCTCACTGCCGCTGCAAACATCGAGCTGCCGATGGTGCTGGCAGGGATGGACCCGGCGGAACGACGCCGCCGCGTGGACACGTTGCTTGGCGAGTACGGCCTGCAAGACCGCGCCAGGCACCGGCCTGACGAGCTCTCGGGAGGGCAGTGCCAGCGGGTTGCCATAGCCCGTGCCATGGCCATGCGCCCGGCGATGATCCTCGCCGACGAGCCCACCGGCAATCTGGACCGGCATACCGGCCAGGAAGTCATGGCCGTGCTCGAAGGCCTGCATGCACAGGGGGCAACGCTGATCGTGGTCACGCATGACCCGGAAAACGGCGCGCGCTCCCGGCGCAGGCTGCGCATGGTGGACGGCGGCATGATCGGCGACGAGGCGCGATAGCATGGCCATGCGGCTCACTGACATTCTCGGCTTCACCTGGGAGGTACTGCGTGGCTACCGCTCACGCAGCCTGCTGATCTTGCTCGCCATGGGTATCGGCGTCGCCGCCGTGGTGACGGTCAGCGCGCTCGGCGAGGGGGCAAGGCTGTACGTGGTGAACCAGTTCGGCGCACTTGGCACAAACCTCGTCATCGTACTGCCCGGGCGTAGCGAAACGTCCGGCGCTGCGCCGGGAATCGTGCTGGGCGCGACCACGCGCGACCTGACGCTGGACGATGCGCTCGCCCTGAGGCGCAGTCCCGCCGTGCTGCGCATCGCGCCGCTCATCGTCGGCAACGCGGATCTGCATGTCGGCGCGCGACGACGCGAAGCGCCGGTGCTGGGGTCCACCGCCGAGTTGCTGGCGGTGCGCCATATGGCACTAGCCCAGGGCAGCTTCCTGCCCGAAGGCGATCCACATCACGGCCAGCCCGTCTGCGTGATCGGCACCAGGGTGGCGATGGAGCTGTTCGGCTCACGCCAGGCCCTGGGTGAATGGTTGCGCATCGGCGAGCGTCGCTTTCGCGTGATCGGGTTGCTGGCAGGCCAGGGAGAGTCGCTGGGCTTCAACACGGACGAACTGGTCATCGTTCCCTTGTCCTCGGCCCAGGCGCTGTTCAACACCGACTCGCTGTTCCGCATCCTGATCGAGGCCAGGACGCGCGAGCAGATTCAGGACGCCAAGGCCGACGCCGAGGAGATCATGCGCCAGCGGCACGAGGGCAAGCGCGACGTAACCGTCATCACACAGGACGCGGTGCTCGCCACGTTCGACCGCATCCTGCGCGCGCTCACGCTGGCGGTGGGCGGCATCGCCGCCATCAGCCTCGCCGTCGCCGGCATCCTCATCATGAACGTGATGCTGATCGCCGTGACCCAGAGGCAGCGCGAAATCGGGCTGCTCAAGGCGCTCGGCGCCACCGCCGGCCACATCCGGCTGCTCTTCTTCACCGAGGCCGTACTGCTGGCGCTCGGTGGCGTGGGCGCGGGCCTGGCCGTGGGCGAAGCTGCGTGCAACCTTGCCGTCCGGTTCTATCCGGCGATTCCCTTCACCCCACCCTGGTGGGCCTTGCTGGGGGCGCCGGCCATCGCGGTCATGACCGCCATAGCCTTCACCGTGGCACCAGCGCAACGCGCGGCAAAGCTGGATCCGGTGCAGGCCTTGTCGCGAAGATGACCATGCGCTACGCAGACTTCATCCGTTTCACCCTCGCCTCCCTGGCTGCTCACCGGCTGCGCACCTTGCTCACCGCGCTGGGCATTTCCGTCGGCATCGCCGCGGTCATCCTGCTGACCTCGATCGGCGAAGGGCTGCATCGCTTCGTGATCGAAGAGTTCACCCAGTTCGGCACGAATCTGATCGGCGTGACGCCGGGCCGCACCCAGACCCACGGCGCTTCGCTCGGTTCGATCAATACCGTGCGCCCGCTCACGATCGAAGACGCCATCGCCCTGCGCCATGCCCCCCACGTGCGCGTGACCAACCCGCTGGTGCAGGGCAATGCCGAAGTCGACTACCTCGGTAAAAGCAGGCGGGTAACGTTGTATGGCGTCGGGCCCAGCTTCACCGAGGCGCTGAGCATGCGCGTGGCCACCGGCCAATTCCTGCCGGATGACGATCCACGCGCCGCACGCACGCTGGCGGTACTGGGCGCAAGAGTGGCGCGCGAGCTGTTCGGCGGCGACAACCCACTGGGCGCGCGGATCCGCGTAGGCGGCGAACGCTATCGCGTGACGGGCGTGATGGAAGCAAAGGGCCAGATGCTGGGCTTCGACCTGGACGATACGGTCTACATACCGGCCGGTCGTGCCCTGGACCTGTTCAATCGGGAAAGCCTGGTGGAGATCGAGGTCACTTACGATCCCACCGCCCGGCTCTCCGACGTGGAGGACGGCATCAAGCGCCTGTTGAGCGCGCGCCATGGTGCCGAGGATTTCACCGTCACGCCCCAGCAGAAAATGCTGGAGGTGTTCGGCACCGTACTCGATGCCATCACCTTCGCGGTAGCAGCGATCGGCGCCATCTCGCTGATCGTGGGCGGGGTGGGGATCCTCACCATTCTCACCATCGCCGTGGCTGAACGCACATCGGAGATCGGGCTGCTGCGCGCCCTCGGCGCGACCGAGGCACAGGTCATGCTCCTCTTTCTCGGTGAGGCGGCGGTGCTCGCTGCCGTCGGCGGCATGGCCGGACTGCTGCTCGGATGGGGCATCGCGCTAGCACTCGCAGCCACGGTGCCAGCGCTGCCGGTCCACACACCCTGGTCCTACGCGCTGTTCGCCGAACTGGTGGCCGTGGTGACCGGTCTGGCTGCTGGCGTGCTGCCGGCACGACGGGCCGCACGGCTTGCTCCGCAGGAGGCCTTGCGATCGGAATAGAAACCCGGACCGAACCGCTTCTACATCGGCCACCGAGTGCCCGAATAGGGGTTTATGCCAGCTTTTCGCGGGCTCCGCGTTGCGGTCTACTGGAAGCGAATCAAGACGTGGCTGGAGCATGGAACGGTACTGCTTAACTTGCCACTACATTCCGGCCATGGGATTCCTACATCAGGAGACAACACCATGGTGACCAAGCAGGACGATGCCTTCATTCTGAGGAACCTTCTCGCACTGGCAGCAGTGGAGGCGCTCGGCGGCGCGATTGCGCTAGGGTTCGCCTTCAATCTCCTGACCTGACTGAAGAAATCGGAAGCCCTCGTTGTCGTCAGGTAGCAAAAGCATCGAGGTCTGCAAGGTCTTCGACAAGATCGGCATCAGCACACGCTGGTATGTCAGGAGCGGATGGCGCCGGCATCGCGTGCCCGCCCCAGCAGGAACTCGCGCTCGCGGGCATTGCGCGTCATGCCCGCGGCGCGCTCGAACTCGGCGCGGGCTTCGTCGAGGCGGCCGAGCTTGAACAGCAAGTCGCCACGCACGCTGGGCAGCAGGTGGTAATTCGCCAGCGACGGCTCGGCGATCAGGGCGTCGACGAGTTCCAGGCCGGCCTCGGGGCCGAAGGCCATGCCTACTGCTACGGCGCGGTTCAGCGCCACCACGGGGGACGGCGCGACCTGGGATAGCGCATCGTAAAGCGCGGCGATCTGCGCCCAGTCGGTCTCGTCCGCGCTGGCCGCGCGGGCGTGGCAGGCCGCCAAAGCCGCCTGCAATGCGTAGGGCCCGAGCGCCCCGCCGAGTTCCTCCGCCCGCGCCAGCGCGCCAAGCCCGCGGCGGATCAGCAAGTGGTCCCAGCGGCTGCGGTCCTGCTCCAGCAACAGCACCGGACGGCCCTGCGCATCCACCCGCGCATGCACGCGCGAGGCCTGGATCTCCATCAGCGCCACCAGCCCGTGCGCCTCGCTTTCCTCCGGCACCAGGCCGGCCAGGGTGCGGCCCAGGCGCAGCGCTTCCTCGCATAGCGCGGGGCGCATCCAGTCGTCGCCGGCCGTAGCGGAGTAGCCCTCATTGAAAATCAGGTAGATCACCTCCAGCACCGAGGCCAGGCGCGGCGCCCGTGCCTGCGGGCCGGGCACCTCGAAGGGTACGCGAGCCGCGCCCAGGGTGCGCTTGGCGCGTACGATGCGCTGCGCGATGGTGGCCTCCGGCGTGAGAAAGGCGCGCGCGATTTCCCCGGTGGTGAGCCCGCCCAGCAGGCGCAGCGTCATGGCGACCCGCGCGTCGGTGGACAGCACGGGATGGCAGGCGGTGAACACCAGACGCAGCAGGTCATCCCCGATATCGTCCTCGCGCGCGGCGTCGAGCGCATCGACAAAATCCGGCACCACATGGGCCTCCATCGCTTCAAGATCATGACCGATCTGCTCATGCTTGCGGGCGTGCAGCGCATGCTGGCGCAAGTAGTCGAGCGCGCGGTTCTTCGCCGTGGTCATCAGCCAGGCGCCAGGATTGTCCGGTACGCCGGCCTCGGCCCAGCGCTCCAGCGCGGCAACCAGCGCGTCCTGCGCGAACTCTTCGGCCAGCCCCACATCGCGCACCACACGCGCGACGTGGGCGATGACCTTGGCGGATTCGATGCGCCAGACGGCTTCGATGGCCCGCTGCGCCGGTGTCGTCGTCGCCATGTGCCTCAGGTCGCTCCCACCGCGGACGGCTCCATATACATCAGTTCCCGGATATGCCCATCGAGATCATCGAACCCGTGCGCGTACCTGCAGCCGTGACCCTGCGGGTTCAGATAGATTTTCCTGTGCATGTTCTTTCCCCCCTGATCCAGTATCGCGTGATTGGGTATGGATCGCGCAGGAACCGGCGCCGGGTTCAATGCTGCCCGATGCCAAGATCCTGGAAGCGCTTTACCGACGGGCTGGGCCCGAAGTCTTCCAACTCGAACAACTGCCGCACCTCGATCTCGCCGTCGGCCAGTTCGCCATGCGGCGAGGGAAAGCGCCGCGCCCATTCCATGGCTTCGTCGCGGCTGCGCACCTGGATCAGTGTGTAGCCGGCCACCACTTCCCTGGTCTCGGCGAACGGCCCGTCGATGACCGTGCGCTGGCCGCCGGCGTAGCGGATGCGCCAGCCCGCGGAAGTGGGCTTGAGCCCGGCGGCGTCCAGCAGCACGCCTGCCTTGGCCAGTTGTTCGTGATAGGCCGCCATGGCGGCGAAGAGACCTTCTTCCGGCATCACGCCGGCTTCACTGCCTTGCGTGGCTTTCACCAGGATCATGAATCGCATCGCAGCGCTCCTTGAGATCGGGGTTGTTCGTTATCGGTAGCGAGCCACGCCGTTTCGGTGGCTCTTACCGGTACGACGATCCATGCGAGGCCGCATCGACATCCAGGACGAAAAAAGCCGGAATGTCAGGATAACGGCCTGGGACGCGCCCTTCCCGCGTCGATATTTACAGAAAGCACGGTCCGACCTCGCGGACTTCCACGGTGCACCATGCCGCGGCAGGACATTCGGCGGCGATGGCAATGGCTTCGTCCTGCGAAGCGCAGTCGAGCAGGAAGTAGCCGCCGATCATTTCCTTGGCTTCGGCAAACGGGCCATCGAGCAGGTCGCGGCGGCCTTCGCGCACCTGCACGCGTACGCCCTTGGCTTCCGAGGTGAGGGAGTTGACGCCGAGCAGCAGCCCGCGCGCATTCAGGCCTTCGGCAAAGCGCTGCATGCTGGCGTAGGCTTCGCGGCCCTCTTCCGGAGTGCGCTCGGCACGCTGGCCGATGGGTTCGACGATGAGCAGCATGTAAGACATAGGATCTCCAGCGATGTTTCAAATGCGGCATGACAGGAAGAGCGCCGCCAAGTGTACGTCCACCTGGCCTGCCGCGCACATCCTGCCTGTCTCTGGGCGCCGGGCGCAGGCGGCCGGCGGGTTCGTGGGGTGGGGGATTTTTTGGCCGTTAATTGCGGATATAAACACGTTGACTGCTCCCCCACGTTTGCGGAAGAACCGGCCCATGGAGGCGGAAGATGTCCGCGACCTCGAGCACGGTCAACTCGGGGGCCCTCCGGAAAAGCGAGACGAAACGTACCGAGTGCGCGACGGCTTTGCGAGCGTCAATCTATCGCAAGGTACAACTCTCTATAAGCCCCAACGAGATCATCGAGGCTGAACGAGCGGTTCAAGCCGCTCGGATTTGGCAGGATCCACACTTTCGACCCGCCGAACATAGCCCTCTGGCGTCCCCATAAGACGTGCCGCTGACCTGAAATGGCTGTGTATGCGGCCTTCCCCAGGAAGGCGATATATGTCGGGCGATGAAGTTCGATTTTCTTCAGTAACGCGGAAGTCGACTCAAGGAATTCATGCGGTAAAAGCTGATCGGCCCGCGCCGTAGGCCGGCCAACAGCTGTTGTCAATCCGCACCGATGGGCGAGCAGGTCCCGGTCGTTTTCGGGGCGCATCAGCTCTGGCGTGAAACCGGCCAAATGCAAGACCCGCCAGAAACGGTTGCCATTACCTTCAAAATGGTGGCCGGTCGCTACCGCTTTCATGCCGGGATTGATTCCACAAAAAACGACGGCCAAACCTTCCGATATTGCGTCCGGAAGTGATGTCAGCGCAACTGGCCCAGGCGTACAGGTAGCCATTTATGTGCCGTTCAACCGGCGAGCAACTTGCCGTTAAGGAGAATGTGCAGCGTTCTGACAAGGAGAATCACAATCGCGAGGCTCAGCATGGCGAGCAGGATGATTGCAATCACCTTCACGGGCCACGCCTGGACGAACATCGCGTATTTCAGCGCGGCACTCGCCAGCGCTGCCATCGGAAAGCTGATCGCCCACCACCCGGTAGCGAACGGAATTCCCCTGCGAAACACCTTGGGTGCCAGTGTGAGGAATACGAAAAGACCGAAGTAAAACAGCAACCCGGAGAAGGTGTCGACGTGCTGCGTAAAGTTGGTGTAGGCAAGAAAGCCCACTTCGAACGGCGCCATCAGGATTAGCAGCGAAGGGACCATGCCGGCGGGCAGCGGCTCGTGGTGAATCATTCGCGACATGATCATCGTAAAGAACAAGAGGGCAATCATCGTTCCCACGGCCAGTGCGAACATGTTGACTTCATGCGCCCACGGCATTGGCATGGTCCCGCCGGCAACGGCGATATCCAACGTGGCCACACCCGGGATGAACCAGGCGGGAACTGCGTGCGCAGCGTCGATCTTTCCCCGCAGCAGCCGGCCCGCAATCGCGAAACAGAGCGCGAGCGTGAAAATCGTACCCACCGTCCACATGACTTCGGCGAGCGTCTGGCTCAATTGGGCAACGACCGAGGAAAGCAGCAGGATAGCGATCGTGATCGTGCCGAAAAAATTGCCGGCAACGGGATGCCGGTATTCGGCGACGACCGCCTCAGGATGTTTGACTGCCTTGAAGAGATAGCCCGCGCTCAGCACGACGAATACAACCAGGGCGAGGATACCGGCTGCTTCAGAGATTAGCGGACTCACCCCAAAATCGTGGCTGGCCTGGCGCCACGCAATGGACAGTCCGGCAATACCCATCACCGACGCAAACAGGTTGACGGGCAAGTTTCTGATGGAAGTGGTTGTTCGCAAGGATTGTGGATGGGGACTCGAAAGCGTTGACACAGCACATTCTCCTGATTCTTGGGGACCCGAGACGTGGCGGCCCAAAGCAGCCGATCGAGAAGCCTCGAATCGTTCGCCGCCTCGCTTGTCGGGGGATGCCACCGATACTATTCTCTTCCACCCATGAAGATAATCTGCCATTATCGGGAATCATCCTCCCAAAAAATGAGAACGTGGCCGATCGCTTCGAATCCATGTCGATCCTGGTGGCTGTGGTCGAAGCAGGCAGTTTTTCTGCCGCGGCGCGCCAACTCAAGATGCCGCTCGCAACGGTGAGCCGCAAGGTTGGAGACCTGGAGTCGCACCTGAAAACCCGACTCCTGCATCGCTCCACCCGGCAGCTTTCTCTCACCGAAGCCGGGCAATCGTATGTCGCCGCATGCCGGCGCATTCTCGAGGAAGTGGGAGAAGCGGAGCGTGCGGCGTCGGGGGAATACGCGGCGCCCAAAGGCGAGCTCGTCATCACTGCACCCATCGTCTTCGGACGCCTGCACGTCTTGCCCGTGGTCGCGGAATTCCTCAAGACTTATCCGGACATCGATGTGCGGATGGTGCTGACCGACCGCGTGGTGCCTCTTCTTGAAGAGCACGTCGACGTCGCATTGCGGATCGCCGAACTGCCCGACAGCAGTTTCATCGCAGCACGGATTGGCACGGTGCGTCGGGTGGTGTGCGCAAGCCCCGCCTACTTCGCTGAACACGGCACGCCGACGAGCCCCCTTGAGCTCGCCGCGCATGCATGCATTACGTTCGAACAGATGACATCCAGGCAGGTTTGGAGCTTCATGTCGGGCAAGTCGGAGATCTCGGTGCCAGTCCGCTCGCGGCTTGCCGTCAGCACTGCCGAAGCCGCAATCGATGCGGCGGTGGCCGGCGTTGGAATCACTCGCGTGGTGTCTTATCAGATGGCGAGTGCGTTGCGCGCCGGTGCACTCAAGATCGTGCTCGCACCGTTTGAGCCGGTTCCGTGGCCCATCAGCCTTGTTCACACCGGACAGGGAATCCTGCCGCTGAAGTTGCGCGCTTTTCTTGATTTCGCCGCGCCGCGGTTGAAGGCCCGGGTGGTGGAGGTGGCGGTCTGACGTTTGTAAGTCGGGGGTGCGAACGTCGCAAGTGGGTTGTGCGTTCAACCGGTCGCCGCTTCGGCTCGAGAGACCGCTTCATCAGTCTGTGCGGACGACCGCGAGGAGACGCTATTGAGGCCCGCTACCCGCGCTTGCCTCGCCCTGGTGGCCTCCGTTTTTGACATGCTGCAGTTGTTCGCCAAGTCCGGCGATCCCGACGCGCATTGCGTCACCCGCCTTCAGATACCGCGGCGGGCGGAAGCCCATGCCGACCCCCGGCGGCGTGCCGGTGGCAATGACGTCGCCCGGCATCAGGGTCATGCAGCGGCTGATATAGCTGACCAGTTGCGCCACACTGAAGATCATTGTGCGGGTATTGCCGGCCTGTACCCGCTCCCCGTTGACCTCCAGCCACATGTCGAGCGCCTGCGGATCTGCGACTTCGTCTGCGCTGACCAGCCATGGGCCGATCGGGCCGAAGGTGTCGAAGCCCTTACCCTTGTCCCACTGGCCACCGCCACGTTCCAGTTGGTATTCCCGTTCGGAGACATCGTTGATCACGCAGTAGCCGGCCACATGCCTGAGCGCGTCGGCCTCGCTCACGCCACGGGCCAGCGATCCTATGACGACGCCAAGCTCGACCTCCCAATCACCCTTTACCGAACACGCTGGCAGCACCACGTCATCGTTGGCGCCGCTGATGCAACTGGTCGCCTTGCTGAACAGGATGGGTTCGCCAGGAATCGGCATGCCGGCCTCCGCAGCGTGGTCGGAGTAGTTGAGTCCGACCGCGATGAACTTGCCGATGCCGTTGAGCGGCACGCCGAGCCGCGGTTCACCGGGTACCTGCGGCAGCCGCTCTGGGTCCAGCGCGGCAAGTGCCTGCAGGCCCTCGGGGGCAATGAGGCGGGTGTCGATATCACGCAGCAGCCCGGACAGGTCGCGCAGGTTGCCATGGGCATCGAGCATGCCGGGCTTTTCCTGGCCCGCGGGGCCATAACGAAGCAGTTTCATCGTTCTAATTTCCTGAGTAAGAGGCAGGGGATGCGGCAATGAGGCCAGTTCAGCGTTCCGCGCGCACACCGGTTGTCTGGGCAATCTGCTGCCAGCGGGCTGCGTCGTCCGCCAGGTACTCCGCGAATTTGGCGCTGGGCAGCGGCGTAACAATGCTGCCTTCGCGCGCCAGCCGGTCCCGTACTGCGGGAAGCTGCATGATCTTCATCAGGGCGCCATTCAGTTTCGCCACGATTGCCGGGGACGTGCCTGCCGGCGCCAGTACGCCTGACCAGAAGCTCACCACGAATCCCGGCTGGCCCGCCTGAATCATGGTCGGTACATCAGGCAGCGCGGGCAGCGGTTCCTGCGTAGTCACCGCCAGCGCGCGCACCCGACCGTTCTTGATATAGGGCAGTACGGGCAGCACATTGCTGAACATGACTTGCACCTGGCCCGCCATCAGGTCTGCCATTGCCGGGCCACCACCCTGGTAGGGCACGTGTGTCCAGTCGAGCCCCACCTTTTTCTTCAACAGTTCGGTGGCCAGTTGCTGCGGCGAGCCAATGCCGGTGGACGCGTAGTTCACGGCGCCCGGATGCGTTTTCGAATAGGCCAACAGCTCCGCGAACGACCTCGCCTCTAGTGTGGAGGAGGCGACCAGCACGAACGGCGACTCGGACAGCAGCGTCACCGGCACGAAATCCTTCGTCGGATTTACCCGGGCCTTGGCGTCGACCGCAGGGCTGATGGTGACGTTGGCTGTGGCCATCAGCAAGGTGTAGCCATCGGGTGCGGCGCGGGCCGCAGACTCTGTGCCGATTGCGCCGGACGCGCCGCCGCGGTTGACCACCACGATGGGTTGGCCGAGCGTCTTCGACAATTCGGCTCCCACCACGCGGGCCAGGATGTCCGTGCCGCCACCGGGAGGGTAGGCGACGATCATCTGGATCGGCTTGGTCGGATAAGCGGCCTCGTCCTGCGCCTGCACAGGCTGCCCGACCGTCGAAAGCGCGGCGAGCACGGTCGCCATGCACCATTTCGCGTGTTTCATTGCTGTCTCCATGTCCCGTCATTCGCTCTATCCAGGCTACTTGGGCTACTTGAACTACTTGAACTACTCGGGCTACTTGGGTTATTCGGCGCGCACGCCGGACTGCTTGACGATTTGGGCCCACTTGCGCACTTCCTCGCGATGGAAGGCAGCAAATTCTTCCGGCGTATCGCTTACGGGATCCACGTATAGTGCCGCGATTCTTGCCCGGACGTCCGGCGCGGACAGCACCTTGACGATGGCGCTGTTCAGGGTGCTCACTACCTCCGGCGGCACCTTCGCGGGCGCGAACACGCCGAACCAGCCGAGTTGCTGTAACTCGGGCATGCCCTGCTCGCCAAAAGTGGGCACCTCCGGCAACAATGGCGAACGCTGCGCCGAGTTCACCGCAATGGGCCGTACCCTGCCGTCCTTGATGAACGGCATGACCGCGCCAGTCGTCACCACCATCGCGCTGATCTGGCCGCCGATCAGGTCGGTCAGGGCGGGGTTGCTGCCGCGGTAAGGCACGTGGCGCATGTCCACGCCGGCAAGCTGTGCCATGCGATAACCCAGCAAGTGCTGCGGCAGCCCGATACCGGGCGATCCGTAGGTTATGGTGCCGGGCCGGGCCTTGGCGGCCGCAAGCAGCTCACGCAGCGACTTGATGGGAGAGTTCTCCGCCACCACCAACACTTCCGGCGCGGTTGCTACCAGGCTGATTGGCGTGAAGTCGTTGATGGGGTCGTACGGGCTCGGATGATGCATGGCCGGCACGATGGCGTGGGTTGCCGCATGCCCGAGGATCAGCGTGTAGCCGTCCGCCGGCGCCGTCTGGACATACTTCGTGCCGATCAGGCCCGAAGCGCCGGCGCGATTTTCCACCACGACCGGCTGCTTCCAGATCACTGTCAGGCGCTCCGCCAGGACGCGGGCCAGGAAGTCGGTGCCGCCGGAGGGCGGGCCCGCCACGACCAGCCTGACAGGCCGGTCCGGGAAGGTACCTGCCATCGCCAGGCCGGCGCTGACCGCCATCATGAGCGCGCCGAGCCCACGGACCATCGAATGGCGCAATAGGGTCATATTCATGGTTGTCTCCTGAAGCATCCGCGTGCGCCTTCTCTGCGGCGCTACGCTTGTCGCAGCGTCTTAGCGTCGCGTGGGCCGCACGTGGAACGCCTTGCTGTCGCGCGTATGAAAGGCCAGCACATCGCGGTCGATCTCCGGCCAATAGCCGGCGCGCAGCCTGATGGCGCCCTGGCCGAACTCCAGCGGATTCGCAAACAGGCGCTGGCTCACTTTTAGAAAGCCATTCATTTCTCCCGCGTTGTCGATCGTGTGTACGGCCACGCAAGCCTCCATCCAGCAACCGATCTCGATGGAAACACCGTCGCCCATCACCGGCGTCATGCCGAGCTCGCGGATGCGGTGCAGCGCATCGCACAGCATCCCGGCGCTGCCGACCTTCTTGAGCTTCAGCTTGACGAAGCCCACATTGCCGATGGTGGCCGCACGCTCGATTTCCTCCAGGCCATAGATGGACTCGTCGAGCATGACCGGCACAGCCGATGCCGCCGCCACGGCGGCGTTGTCGGCCCAGTCTTCGGCGCCGCAGGGTTGTTCCAGCAACTCTATGCCTTGCGGCTGCAAACGCCGGGCAAAGGCGATGCCGTCCGTGCGGCTGAAGCCGCGGTTGGCGTCCAGCCGCAAGCTGGCGCGCCCGGCCACGGCAGCCTGGATCGTCTCCAGCCGGTCGAGGTCGTCCTGCCAGGCATAGCCGACCTTTACCTTCAGCGTGCGGAACCCCTGCTCTACCAGACTGTCGACCTCATCCCGGATGCGCGCCGCCTCATGCTCCTGGCAAGGCGCCAGCAGTGGAACCTCCACATCCCGCCGGACCTGCAGCATCGGCTCGCCAGCCAGCATGTCGAGCGCCGCGAGGATGGCGCTGACCACGCCAGGATTGGGCAGGATCCATGCCTTCGCCAGTGCCGCAGCCCGGTCGAAGGGCACCCCGACAATCCGCTCGGCCAGCGTGCCGGCCACTTGCCATGCGCCTTCCACGGACTCATGCGTATAGCCTGGAATGATCAGGGCCTCACCCCAGCCGCAGTGTCCGTTGCTGTCCCGGATCTCGATCACGATGGGATCGAACAGCGTCAGGTCGCCCGACGACAAGCGGTAAGGCGCGCTCAGCGGGAAAGCGAGATGGCGCACGGTAACGTGATCGATGGTCCCAGCGGCGCTCCAGGGAAAACCGGAGGTACACGCCAAGTCAGGTAATGCATGCATGGCCGCGCTCCTCAAATCACGGCCTCGCCGGTAATCTGCGTGCGGTACATCAGGCGCCGCGTGGAGGGGTCGAAGCTGTCGCGCCGGTGCATGGTGCAACGGTTATCCCACAGGATCACGTCGCCAAGCTGCCATTGCTGGGCCCAGACGAATTCCGGCCGTGTGGCATGGGCCCAAAGGGCATCGAGCAGCGCCTCGCTTTCCTCGAGCGGCTGGCCGGGCAGGCAGGCATTGCGGCGGCGCCCGAGAAACAGGCAGCGCTTGCCTGTGACCGGATGCGTGCGCACCACCGGATGCACGGCGCCAACCGTATGACGAGGATCCGTGATGTCGGCAAAGCCCATGCGCAACTCCCCCGCGCTGTTGCGGCTCGCGTCATGCACGCAGTGCAGGTGTTCCACCCGTGCCTTGAGGTCGGCCGGCAGGGTCTCGTAGGCGAGGTACATATTGGCGAAATGCGTGTCGCCGCCGCTCGGCGGAATCTCCACCGCATAAAGGGCGCTGCCCTTGGGAGGCGTGGCGTTGTACGTCATGTCCGAATGCCAGACTGCTTCATACGATCCCAGCCCGCCCACCGGCTTGCCGTCGACGACGACATTCGAGATCACCGTGATTTCCGGATGCTGCCAGGCGAAGTCCTTGCCCATCTTCCGGCTCGCCACGGGAGCGCGATCGAGGTCGCCGAACCATCGCGAAAAGTCTGCAAGCTTCTGCAATGGCACTTCGCCATTGCCGCGAAAGCGCAGCACGAGGTGCTCGGCCCAGGCCTGCCTGACTTGCCGGAGTTCTTCGGCGGACAGGTCCTGCTTGATGTCGACACCGATGACATCGGCGCCAAGCGCCTTGCCCGAGGGGACTATTTCAATGGAGGAGACGGCGAGTGCGGCTTCGGCCATGGTGGATTTCCTTGCGCCTGGCGGTTGGGAATGACCTCCACATTAGGGCCAATGAATTTATCCGTCCAATTTCATTATGTGATAGATTTATTTGTCCACGATATATATCCATGAAATCGAAGATCACGCTACGGCAACTCGAAGCCTTCCTCGCGGTCGGACGTACGCTCAGCTTCAGCGAGGCCGCCCGGCAGGTCCATTTATCCCAGCCGGCGCTGAGCGCCACAGTGCGCAAGCTGGAGGAGCAGATCGAGGCGCAACTCTTTGACCGCACCACGCGGCACGTTGCATTGACCCCCGTGGGTGTGGAACTGCTGGGTATCGTGGAAGGCCTGTTCGAGAACTTCGACGGCGCTTTCGCGGCAGTGCGCGATTTCGTCGATGGCAAGCGGGGACGTCTGGTGATTGCGGCCTCGCCTTCGCTGGCGGCTGCATTCCTGCCTGAGGTGATTGTGGCGTTCGAGGCGGCGTACCCCGGTGTCGTCCTGCAGGTACATGACGTACTGTCGGACGTCTCGATCGAGATGGTGCGGCAAGGCATGGTCAACCTCGCGCTGGCGCCCGTCAAGTCCGACGAATACGACCTGCACGACCTGGTGCATCGCGAGCTGTTTCAAGACAGTCTGGTGCTGCTCTGCCACTCCGAGCACCCGCTTGCGCAGTCCCGTACTGTGACCTGGCGGCAATTGCAGCCTCACCGCCTGGTGTCCCTGAAGAGCACCAGCAGTGTGCGCCACCTGATGGAAGCCGCCTTCCTGCAACAAGGCGGCGCGCTCCGTCCGGCCTTTGAGGTGGAGCATGCGAGTACCGTTATCGGCTTTGTCGCCAATCGCCTTTGCGCGGGGGTATTGCCGCTGTCTCTCCTGCCCCTGGTCAGGGTCGGACAGGTCACCTACCGGCGCATCACACATCCCGAGATACAGCGGACCATCTGCGCGATTACGCTCAAGGCCCGCACGCCGTCGCCGGCCGCCAAGGCATTTCTCGATCTCTGCAGTGAATTCGCGCAAAAGCGAAAGAGCCCGCTAGTCAACTCTGCTCGTTGAAGCCGATCGTGCTCAGGCCGTCTCGGGCATCGATATCGGCGCGGCCAGGTTCCTCGCTCGCTATTTCCACTTCGATCCAAGATTTTCCAGCCCAGCCTTCTTAAGGTCTTCAGGTGCCATCACCACGCGAAATTCGCAATCGGCATTGAGCATCAAAAACCAAGGTTCTGCGAATGCCGGAATCTGCGATGGCTCATCGAGATTGACAACCAGAATCGCTCCGCGCGTCCCGTTCTGCTCAGTAAAGTAGGCGGCCTCTGGCTTTGCCTCTGCGAGAATCCGCCCCATCACGTCCCCGATGGTGCCATCCCGCACAAACGTATTGAATGGCTCGTGAGGTATTCGTACGTTAAGAAGCATGCGCATGGTCAACCTCCTTGATTGAACGTGGGGATCTTCGCCAGGCGATTCGAACGCGCTGGCGTCATCCCATGGAATCCGCGCTTACCTTCAGGCCCAGCGTGAAGAGCCCCGGCAGCGCGCTCACAACCTCATCGAAGCGGCACGAGGCTTTCAAGTTAGCTGATAGTCGCTGGGTGTCCAGAATTCGCGTTGCTGCGCACGTGCGGTATCGCACTGACAGCGGGATCGCCAAGCCCGCAGGCGAACTTCCCATCTTCTGCCGGTGCCGGTGCCGGTGCCGGTGCCGGCCAGGCTACGGATGCGCCTTCGATCCATGTTGAGCACTCGCCTGCACCGGCTGCCCGGCAATTCAGCTGATTCCGTATTTCCGGTCCAGCAAAAGCGCACCCGGTCCAGCCAATTCCGGTTACGCACAGCACCAGCAGCTAAAAAGCGCCAAAACATCCCGCGCCACCAACGACCGCCCAGGTGTCACATTACCGACACGCGAATGCCATACAATCGGCGGTTTCCAGATCACCCAACTTCCTTGGCGATGTCCGACGCTCCGGTTGATGCCCTCGTGGCTCGTTCGCGTTTCCGGCAGCCTTGCGCCGAGGATCTCTGCATAGCCACGCCGTCGGTGACGACGGAGCAGACCAACCACGACGTGCTGGAAGTGTTCGGCAAGCACCGGGATCTGGCCTGCCTGCCCGTGACCGAGAACGACCGGCCGATCGGCTTGATCAACCGTGCGATCTTCATGTCGCAGATGAGCAAGCCCTATCACCGCGAGCTATACAACCGCAAGAGCTGCATCGCCTTCATGGACAAGGAGCCGCTGGTGGTGGATGCCGGCATGAGCATCGAGGACCTGACCTTCAAGGCGGTGGAGGTCGGCGAAAAGGCGCTGGCCGATGGCTTCATCATCGCGCGGGATGGCCGTTACCTGGGCCAGGGGCGCGGCTTGCAGCTGATGCGCCTGGTAGCCGACATGCAGGCCGAGAAGAACCGGCAGATCATGCACAGCATCGACTACGCCAGCATCATCCAGCGCGCGATGCTGCGCCCCTCGCGCGAGGTCCTGGCCAGGACCCTCGCCGACGCTGGCCTGGTGTGGGAGCCGCGCGATGTGGTCGGCGGCGACTTCTACCACTTTGCCGCCTTCGACGACGGCTGGTTCGCAGCCCTGGCAGATTGCACCGGCCACGGCGTGCCGGGCGCGTTCATGACACTGATTGCCTCGTCCATCCTGATCAAGGCGATCGAGCAACAGGGTCCGCGCGACCCCGGCGCGCTGCTGATGGCCGTCAACCGGGGCATCAAGCAGATGCTGGGCCAGAGCGAGCGCCATGACGAATCGCCCGAATCGAACGACGGCATGGATGCAGCCTTCTTCTGGTTCGACAACACCAGCCGGCGCCTCGCGTTCGCCGGCGCCAAGAGCGCCCTGTTCGTGCTCCACCCCGATGACGAGGATGGGGAGATGGTGGACGGGGAGCGCATGGGAGTGGGCTATGTCGATACCGATATGGATTTCGCCTGGCACAACCGCATCGTCCAGACCCAGTCCGGCAGCGTGGTGTTCGTGACAACCGATGGCCTGATCGACCAGATCGGCGGTCCCAAGGACATCGCCTTTGGCAAACGGCGCATCCGCGAGGCCGTCCGCGCCAGCCGGGATGAACCCGCGGCGCGGATCAACCAGACCGTGCTGGACCGGTATCGCGCGTGGCAAGGCCATCAGCGCCGCCGCGACGATCTCACTTTTTTCTGCTTTCGCGTTCAATAGTCCGCGTTCAATAGTCCAGAGATGAACGGTAATCCGATTGACAACGAATATGGGGCATTCTTCGAAGTGGCCAGGGAGCGCAACGTGATCTTCTACTACGTCGGCTATTTCTCCCAGAACATCATCGCGGCCATGTCGGACGCGGTGCGGCTGCAGTTGACGGTAAGCGGCGTCGACGGATCGACGCGGCGCAAGCTGTTTTCTTCCTTCGTGGAGATGGCGCAGAACATCGTTCATTACTCGTCCGATGCGCTGACCCCGCCCACCCAGGACAGCAACCAGCTGCGGCACGGCTCGGTCTGCATCAGCATGGTCGAGGACCGCTACCGGCTGATGTGCTCCAACCCGGTGGCGCTCACCCGGGTCGGGCAGTTGCGCGCCGCGCTGGAGCCCTTGCGCAGCATGACGCTGGACCAGATCAAGCAGGCGTACAAGGAAACCATGCGGGCCGAGGCACCGGAAGGCAGCAAGGGCGCCGGCCTCGGCTTCCTCACGGTGGCCCGCGACGCCAGTGCACCGCTGGAGTATGGCTTCCAGCCTATCGACACGGATCCGGCATCGACGATGTTCTTTCTTACCGCCACCATCTGAACGGGATCGAAAGGGAACCTGATGGAAAACCTGTTCATTGCCGCCACGCCGACCTCGCCCGAGGTGAGCTTCGATTTCAAGCAGCACACCCTCTCCCTCAAGGGCGAATCCTACCCGGAGAATGCCGCGGTGTTCTACGGCGACTTGATCCTGCGCCTGCGCAAATACCTGGCCGCCTGCGAGGATACGGAAGTCACCGTCCATGTGGCGTTGACGTATTTCAACAGCTCCAGCACCAAGGTGCTGTTCAGCATGTTCGATGCCATGAACGATGCGGCCGACAAGGGCAACCGGGTGATATTGCACTGGTATCACGACGTGGACGACGACACCATCCTGGAATTCGGGCAGGACCTGCACGCCGATTTCCCGGCCATTGTGTTCTTCGACCACGCCACGACGACAAGCTGAACTGCATATGACCGAGCCAGATCTTTTCGAGTTGGAGAACACCGTCCTGGCCGATGCCAGGGCAGTGTTCTCAAATCCCGACGCGGGTGCCCAGGCGTACCGCGACAAGCTCGGCGACCTGATCGGCTACTACGAGCGGCTGATGCGCGAAACGCGGCGCCTGATACGGCGCAGCGACCGCGAAGAACTGGAAATGAACCGGCTCAATCATCGGTTGCAGGACCTGGCGCGCGAACTGGAGTTCCGCGCGACGCGCGACACGCTCACCGGCGCGCTGAACCGCGGCGCCATCATCGAACGGGCCGGCGCGTTCCTTGCCGCCGAAGGCCTGGCGCTGATCGTGCTCGATATCGACTATTTCAAACGGGTCAACGACACGCTTGGCCACCCGGTGGGCGACACCGTGATCTGTGGCGTTGTCGACTGCCTGGAACAGGCAGTGCCGGATGGCGGGCTGATCGGCCGGGTGGGCGGCGAGGAATTCGCGGCGCTACTGCCGGGACGTTCGCTCGACGCCGCCGTAACGCTTGCCGAACGCATGCGGCTGCGTATCGCCAACCATGCGTTCCCGGTGCCGGGCCTGCAGGTCACGGCGAGCTTCGGCGTGAGCTGGAATCGGCCCGGAACGACGTTCGAACAGGCGTATGCGCGCGCGGACGAGGCGCTGTACCAGGCCAAGCGCAGCGGCCGCAACCGGGTTGTCAGCCTGCCTGAGTCCGAGCTCGTCGTGCCGCTGCACTGAGACGTTGCGCGGCGGCCCGCTGGTGGCATGGGAATATGGGTCCCGCCAGCAGGATTAAGCGATTACCGGGGAGCCCCGGTGATCGTTATAGCGCTCCGTGGCTGAACGCTCAGCCTACAAATGCCTTTTCAAGCACAAAGTGGCCCGGTTCGCTCATATTGCCTTCCGTAAAATGCTGTTCAGTCAGCATCGTGCGGATGTCCTTGAGCATGTCCGGGCTGCCGCACAGCATGATCCGGTCGTTTTCCAGGGAGAACGGCTCCACGCCCAGGCGCTCGAACRGCTCGCCGTTGGCGATCAGGTCGGTGATCCGGCCCTGGTTGTCAAATTCTTCGCGGGTCACGGTGGGGAAATACACCAGCTTTTCGCGGATCAGATCGCCCAGGTGCTCGTGCTGCGGCAGGTGTTCCTGGATCAGCTCGCGATAAGCCAGTTCCTCGACAAAGCGGCAGGTGTGGGTCAGCACGACTTTGTCATAACGCTCGTACACTTCCGGGTCGCGGATGATCGACAGGAACGGGGCCAGGCCGGTGCCTGTGGCCAGCAGCCAAAGGGTCTTGCCGGGCAGCAGGTTGTCGACCAGCAGCGTGCCGGTGGGCTTCTTGCCGACAAAGATCTGGTCGCCTTCCTTCAGGTGCTGAAGGCGGGAAGTCAGGGGGCCGTCGGGCACCTTGATGCTGAAGAATTCCAGCGTTTCCTCGTAGTTCGCGCTGGCAATGCTATAGGCACGCAGAAGCGGACGACCGTTCACTTCCAGGCCGACCATGGCGAACTGGCCGTTTTCGAAACGGAAGCCGGGGTCGCGGGTGCAGGTGAAGCTGAAGAGCGTGTCGGTCCAGTGGTGGACGGAGAGGATGGCTTGCTGGTTGAGATTGCTCATGAATAAAGCGCGTAGAGCGCTGGATAGCGCCGGCGTCGATGGGCCTGATGCCAGTGGCTGGGCGTTAGCTTGCCGGTTGCGTTCAACAAGGCGGGCTCCGGTCCGAAGGCTGGAAGACGCGCCGATCAAGGTGAGAAGATAGCGGATTTTAGAAGAAAACGCAGGGCGCGTCCCGATTCATCCATGCTCAGGGGGTGGTTTTAGCCCCACGCCCCGCGTTTTCCGCCCCAGGCCGGCCTTGACAGGGCCCTGCACGGCGAATTGCCCGGCGGCCGCGTGCAGGCACTCGACCAGTTGCAGGCTGCTGGGCGTGGGCCGCCCCTCGCGCAGCGTGATCACGCCGACGGGCGGCAGTTCGAGCGGCACGTCCATGGGCAGGATGTGGAAGTGCCCTTCCCGCTCGAACTGCTGCCCCACCGACCTCGCCAGGAAGCCCACCGCGTCGCGTTGCGTGACGAAGGTGGAAATCGCCAGGTAGGAGGAGGTCTCGATCAGGTCCGTGGGCGGCTGCAGCCCGTGGCGATAGAACTCCTGTTCGAGCTTGACCCGCAGCGACGCCCACGGCGGCGGCACCACGCAAGGCATGCCGGCCAGGTCCGCCCAGCCGGGCGTGCGCTTGCGCTCCAGCGGGTGGCCGCGGCGCACCACCGCCACCATCGGCTCGTTATACAACGGTTCGGTGACCAGGTCCGGCGCGGCATAGCCGGGCTCCAGCCTCCCGATGATGAGATCCAGTTCACTGATGCGCAGCTTGGGCAGCAGGTGCGGCAGGTCGCCTTCCTCCACCAGCACGGTAGCCTGCGCGGAACGCTGCTTGAGCAGGCCGACCGCCTGCGCCAGCAGCACCGGCAAGGCCGCGCCCATCGAGCCCACCCGCGTGCGCCCCGCCGCGCCGCTGGCCTCGGCGGCGATCTCGTCGCGGGTGCGCTCGTATTGCGCCAGCACTGAACGCGCAAAACGCACCAGCGATGCACCGGCCGGCGTGGGCTCCGTGCCGCGCGTGGAGCGCGTGAAGAGCGTCAGGCCGAGCGCTTTCTCCACCTCGGTGAGCATCTTGGAGACGGCCGGTTGGCTCACGGAGAGGAAGTCCGCGGTGTGGCCGAGATGGCGGAATTCGTCCAGCGCCACCAGCAGCTGCAGGTGGCGTAGCTTGATATTGGAGCGCAGCGCGCGGTCGATCTGGGGCATGGGGGGATTCTACTTAACTCCTGCTTAACTTCTACTTAACCTTGAGGTTATGAAGCCATTCCGATCTTTGATTGGATTGTTATGAAGCGCCTTGCCACAATCCAGCCTGACCGATGAACATTGCCATCGGGCCCATGACCAATAACTACGCCAATAACGACATCCTGCGAGGACGACACATGACCGCACCCCACGGCATCAATCCCGGGCGGCGCCGCCTGCTCATCGGCGGTGCCGCGGCCGCCACGGCCGGCACGGCAAGCCTGCTGCTGCCGGGCTTCGCGCGGGCTGCCGAGTATCCGGAACGTCCCATCACCTTTATCTGCCCCTGGCCCGTCGGCGGCACCGCCGACCAGTCGATGCGCACGCTCTGCCAGGTGGCGTCGGGCGTACTCAAGCAATCGATCGTGGTGGAAAACCGTGCCGGCGCGTCGGGCATGATCGGCACCAAGGCGCTGGCCCGCGCCAAGCCGGACGGCTACACCATCGGCCAGATCCCGATCTCGGTGACTCGCTTCTCGCAGCTCGGCATGCTGCAGCTCGATCCGCGCACCGAACTCACCTATCTCGCCCGCACCTCGGGCCAGACCTTCGGCATTGCAGTACCCGCGAACTCGCGCTTCAAGTCGCTGCAGGACGTGGTCGCAGAAGCCAAGGCCCATCCCGGCAAGCTCACCTACGCGCACGCCGGCATCGGCGGCGCCACCCACGTGGGCATGGAGGAATTCGCGCAGGCCGCCGGCATCCGCTTCAATGCCATCGCTTACAAGGGCGGCGCGCAGGCCCTGCAGGACGTGCTCGCAGGGCAGGTCGACCTGCTGGCCGACTCCAGTTCCTGGGCGCCCCATGTGGAAGCCGGCAAGCTACGCCTGCTGGCGACCTGGGGCGAGCAGCGCACGCCCCGCTTCAAGGACACGCCCACGCTCAAGGAGCTGGGCTACAAGGTGGTGGTGGAAGCGCCCAATGGCATCGGCGCGCCGGTGGGACTCGATCCCGCCGTGGAAAAGAAGCTGCGGGACGCCTTCAGGCAAGCCGTGGCCAGCAAGGAGTTCCAGCAGGTCGCGAGCCGCATCGACGCGCCTGTCATGTACCTGGACGGCCCGGAATACAAGCGCTACATCAGCACCGTGTACGACCAGGAAACCCATCTGATCCAGCGCCTCAAGCTCAAAGAGCTGCTGCAACAAGGTTGACCGCCCCCGTGAAATCCGCTGCCCTGATCCGACTGCATGCGAACGATAACGTGCTGATCGCGCGGGACGCCCTGAGCCTCGGCCAGAGCCTTCCCGAGCTGGGCCTGCGCGTGCGCGCGCAAGTGCCCGCCGGGCACAAGATTGCCGCCTGCGCGATTGCCAAAGGCACGCAGGTGCGCAAGTTCGACACCGTGATCGGCGTGACCGAGCGCGATATCGAGGCCGGCGACCACGTGCATTCGCATAACCTGGCGCTGGTGGATTTCTACCGCGACCCCGGCTTTTGCGAGGACGTGCGTCCGGTGGACTATGTGCCCGAGGCCGAGCGCGCCAGCTTCATGGGCTTCGTGCGGCCCGACGGCCGCGTCGGCACGCGCAACTTCATCGGCATCCTGTCGTCGGTGAACTGCTCGGCCACGGTGATCCGGCATATCGCCGACCACTTCACGCCGGAGCGCATGGCGGCGTATCCCAATGTGGATGGCGTGGTCGCCTTTGCGCAAACCAGCGGCTGCGGCATGTCCTCGCCGAGCGAGCACTTCGACGTACTGCGCCGCACGCTGGCCGGCTACGCGCGCCACCCCAACCTGGCCGGCGTGCTGATCGTGGGCCTGGGTTGCGAGCGCAACCAGGTGGCGGGGCTGGTGGAATCGCAGGGCCTGGTGCCGGGCAGCCACGTCCGCACCATGGTCATGCAGGATACCGGCGGCACCGCAGCCACCATCCAGGCCGGCATCCACGCGATCGAAGCGATGCTGCCGGGCGCCAACGCCGCGGTACGCCAGCCGGTAAGCGCCAGCCACCTGAAGATCGGGTTGGAATGCGGCGGCTCGGACGGCTTCTCTGGCATCAGCGCCAACCCCGCGCTGGGCGCCGCCATGGATATCCTGGTCCGCCACGGCGGCACCGCCATCCTGTCGGAAACCCCCGAGATCCACGGCGTGGAATACATGCTCACGCGCCGCGCCGTGACGCCCGAAGTCGGCCAGAAACTGCTGGACCGCCTGGCCTGGTGGGAGCGCTACACCGCCGGCCAGAACGCCCAGTTCAACGGCGTGGTCGGCCACGGCAACCAGCAGGGCGGCCTGGCCAACATCTTCGAGAAATCGCTGGGATCCGCCATGAAGGGCGGCACCACGCCGCTGCAGGCGGTCTATGAATACGCCGAGCCGATCGAGCAAGCGGGCCTCGTCTTCATGGACTCGCCGGGCTACGATCCGGTGGCGGCCACCGGCCAGATCGCCAGTGGCGCCAACCTGATCTGCTTCACCACCGGGCGCGGCTCGATGTTCGGCTCCAAGCCCGCGCCCACCATCAAGCTCGCGAGCAATACGCCCATGTACAGACGGCTCGAAGGCGATATGGATATCAACTGCGGGCTGGTGCTGGACGGCGAGTTGAGTGTTGAGCAGATGGGGCAGCGGATCTTTGAACATATCCTGCGGGCGGCTTCCGGCCAGCCGACCAAGAGTGAGGCGCTGGGGCTGGGGGACAATGAGTTTGTACCCTGGCATCTGGGGATTGTCAGTTAGGGAACGAAACCAGTGGCTTTGTGCGGCACGACGGCTCATGAATGCCCGTCCTCTCCCCCGCCCCCCCTCATCCGCCCCCCCCTCATCCGCCCCCTCATTCGCCCTGCGGGAGAGGGGAGCACACCACCGCGAAGAAGAGCGCCGCCCCGCAGGGGTGGTGACACTGCCCTTGACTCCAAGCCCTTGACTCCAAGCTGTTGACCTTGAAGTCAGCAGCCGCCAATCAACCCCCACAGACGCCCTATCACTGTCATGCTTTCCCTCCGCCACCCCGCCCTACTGCGCACCCAGAACCTCATCGGCAAGGAGTCGAGCGACAGCCAGGACGGTCACCGCCTGGACGTCAGCAACCCCGCCACCGGCACCATCTTCGCCTCCGTCCCGGACAGCACCGCCAAGGATGCTGCCCAGGCAACAAACGCCGCCGCCGCCGCTTTCCCAACCTGGAGCCGCCGCCCCGCACGCGAGCGCGCGCAACTGATCAAACGCTGGCACGCCCTGATCCTCGAACACCAGGAAGACCTCGCCCGGATCATCTCGACCGAACAAGGCAAACCCATCAAGGAAAGCCGCGCCGAAGTGCTATACGGCGCCTCCTATGTAGAGTGGTTTGCCGAGGAAGCCACCCGCATCAGCGGAGAGATCGTCGCCGAGCCGGTACCTGGACGCAAGATGCTGGTACTCAAGGAGCCGGTAGGCGTGGTGGCAGCCATCACGCCATGGAACTTTCCGCTTGCCATGATCGCCCGCAAGATCGCGCCTGCACTGGCCGCAGGCTGCACGGTAGTTGCCAAGCCCGCGGAAGACACCCCGCTGACCGCGCTCGCCCTGGTCTATCTTGCCCAACAGGCCGGCCTGCCCCCCGGCGTGCTCAATATCGTCACCGCCTCGCGCGCCAACACCCCCGCCGTGGTCGACAGCTGGCTCGCCGACAGCCGCGTGCGCAAGATCACCTTCACCGGCTCCACGCCGGTGGGCAAGCACCTGGCCCGCGAGTCCGCCGGCACGCTGAAAAAGCTCTCGCTGGAGCTAGGCGGCAACGCGCCCTTCATCGTGTTCGACGATGCCGACCTGGACGCCGCCGTCGACGGCCTGATGGCCTCCAAGTTCCGCAACGGCGGCCAGACCTGCGTCTGCCCCAACCGCGTCTACGTACAGGCGGGCGTGCACGACGACTTCGTGGCGCGGCTTGCGCTGCGTGTGGCCGCCCTGCACGTCGGTCCGGCTACCGAGGAAGCATCCCAAATCGGCCCCATGATCAACGCCCGCGCGGTGGACAAGATTGCGCGCCACGTGGAAGACGCCGTAGCCAAGGGCGCCCGCGTGGTCACCGGCGGCAAACGGGTGCGCCCGGACGACGGCCCGCACTACTACGCCCCCACCGTGCTGACCCACGCCACGCCGGCGATGGCGCTTGCGTGCGAGGAGACCTTCGGACCGGTGGCCGCCGTGTTCCGCTTCACCGGAGAAGACGAAGTGATCCGCGACGCCAACGACACCCCGTTCGGCCTGGCCGCCTATTTCTACTCCAACGACGTGCGGCGCATCTGGCGCGTGGCGCAGGCGCTGGAAACCGGCATCGTCGGCATCAACGAAGGCGCCATCGCCTCGGAGGCGGCGCCCTTCGGCGGCGTCAAGGAATCCGGCTACGGACGCGAGGGATCGCGCCACGGGCTGGACGACTACATGCACACCAAATATCTCTGCCAGGGCCAGCTCGGCTAAGCGCCACGGCACCTGGTCCACGACGCCAAGGAACAATCATGCCCGCACACAATGCATTCAAGGCCGCACTGGCGGCCAGCCAGCCCCAGATCGGCCTGTGGCTCTCGATGGCATCGCCCTACCTGGCCGAAGTCTCGGCCACCGCCGGCTTCGACTGGCTGCTGATCGACGGCGAACATGCCCCCAACGACCTGCGCGGCACGCTGCAGGCACTGCAGGCCATCGCGCCCTACCGCTCGCAGCCCGTGGTGCGCTGCGTGGCGGGCGAAGTGGCGCTGATCAAGCAGTTGCTGGATATCGGCGCGAAGAACCTGCTGGTGCCGATGGTGGATACCGCCGAGCAAGCTGCCGCGCTGGTCTGCGCCACCCGCTATCCGCCGCTGGGCATTCGCGGCGTCGGCAGCGCCGTGGGCCGGGCTTCGCAATGGAGCGCGCGCACCGATTATCTCGCCGTGGCCGACAACGAAATCTGCCTGCTGGTGCAGGCCGAAACCGTGAAGGCCCTGGGCAACCTGCAAGCCATCTGCGCCGTGGACGGCGTCGACGGCGTCTTTATCGGCCCGGCCGACCTGGCCGCCTCGATGGGCCATCGCGGCAACCCCGGCCACCCCGAGGTACAGGCCGCCATCGAGGGCGCGATGCGCACCATCGTGGCCAGCGGCAAGGCAGCAGGCACACTGACCTCCGACACCACGCTGGCGCGCCGCTATCTGGATCTGGGCTGCACCTTCGTGGCGACAGGCGTGGACGTACTGGTCTATGCTGGCGCCGCGCGCCGGCTGGCGGCGGACTTCATCGGTACCAGCGTCACACCCGCGGCCGCTCCGTCCGCCGCGTACTGAACCCAGCGCCGCCCGCTCGACAACCAGCCCGATGGCGCCGGGCCACAAGGCGCTAGGGCGTCGCAAGCAGCAGCAGGTAGACCTTGATCACGATCGCGTTGGCCAGGTCGATGAAAAAGGCGCCGACCATGGGCACAACCAGGAAGGCCAGGTGCGACGGACCGAACCGATCGGTGATCGCCTGCATATTGGCGATGGCGGTCGGCGTCGCGCCCAGGCCAAAGCCGCAATGGCCGGCGGCCAGCACCACGGCGTCGTAGTTGCGCCCCATCACCGTGAAAGTGACGAACATCGCATAAGCTGCCATGGCCGCCGCCTGCACCAGGAGAATCGCCAGCAAGGGCAGCGCCAGCGCGGACAGCTCCCACAGGCGCAGGCTCATCAGCGCCATCGCCAGGAACATCGACAGGCTGACGTTGCCCAGCACGGAGACCGAGCGGTCGAACACGCTGTACCAGCCGAGCACCGCCAGGCCATTGCGCAGGATCACCCCGATAAACAAGACCCAGACGAAGGTGGGTAGCGAGAACGTGCTGTCGGACAAGGCATTCGCCAGCGCCTGCCCGGCGGTCAGGCAGACCAGTATCAGGGCCAGCGTCTCGATCATGGCCGACGCGGTGATCAGGCGCACCGCCGCCGGCTCTTCGAAGTTGAGCGGATTGGGGTCATGCGCAGCGCTGTCAGGCGTCTTGACCTTTCGCATCAGCGCGCGCGCGACAGGACCGCCCAGCAAGCCGCCAAGCACCAGCCCGAAGGTGGCGCAGGCAATGGCCAGCTCCTTGGCCGCCGTCACGCCGTACTGGCTGGCGAACGTGTGGCCCCAGGCCACGCCGGTACCGTGTCCGCCCGACAGGGTGATGGACCCCGTCAGCAGCCCGACGACCGGCTTCAGCCCCAGGGCGGTCGCCATGCCGATGCCGATGGCGTTCTGCATCACAAGCAGGCCGACGACCACAAACAGGAAGATGACGATGCTCTTGCCTCCCCGGCGAAGACTGGCGAGATCCGCGCTGAGTCCCAGCGTGGCAAAGAACGCCAGCATCAACGGCGTCTGCATGGTGAGGTCGAAACCGACCTCCAGCCCGGCGAGCGAGCGCGCGGCGAAGAGCGCCAGCGCCACCACCAGGCCTCCCACCACAGGCTCCGGGATGCTATAGGTCTTCAAGAACGGCGTGACGGCGATCAGCTTGCGGCCGGCCAGCAGAACCAGGGACGCAGCCACCAGGGTTTCATATGTATCGAGTTGCAACATATCCTCTCCCGCGGATTGCGATAGTCTGCGCCGCAAATGTGGGGATTGGATACTGAAGTTTTTTGTCCGACGCTTGATCGGCTTACCCGATGCGGTGCACCGGCGGAGAACAAGGCGAGCGGGCCCCGCCCGACCTTAGGAAGGCTCCCCCGCCGGCTCGCCCACGCGCAGCATGTTCCAGGTCAGGCCAAGCTGGACATCGGTCTTGAGGGACAGCAACTGGCGCGATAGCCGGGCCAGGTGCGCCTGCTCCGCCAGGTTCTTGCCGATCACGCCCTTTTCCCCGGCGGCGTTGGCCAGCACGGTCTCCAGGTCGCCATAGCGCTGCAGGAGTTTCACGGCGGTTTTCGCCCCGATCTTGTCGACGCCGGGAATCCCGTCCGTGCCATCCCCCAGCAAGGCGAGGTAGTCGGCAAGCTGGTGGCTGCCAACGCCGAACTTGTTCTGGACATAGCTTTCGTCGAACCAGGACGGCTCGCCGTTCTTCGCGGTCGCGAAGTGGTTGCGTACGATCGCGCCGTCGGCAATCAGCTGGAGCACGTCCTTGTCCGTGCTCACCGGAATCGCCTGCCCTTCCTTGCTCGCGGTCCAGCGATAGAAGACGGTGGCGATGATGTCGTCGGCCTCGTAGCCGTCAACCGCGGCGGTCTGGAGTCCCAGGACCTCCGTCAACGTCAGGCGGAAGTCGGGAATGACCTCCGCCAGTTCCGGATCCATGGGTTTGCGGTGCTGGCGATACTGGGGATACAGCGCGTGGCGCCAGGTCTTGCCGCCGGCATCGAATGCCGCCAGCGCGTGCGTCGGCCGGCATTCGGCCAGGGCGCGGCGGAACGAGGCCAGGGCCGACAGCACGGCCCCTTCGACCTTGGCCGGAATATCCTCCGAAGGATTGGCCTCGTAGACCCGGCGCAGGATGTTCAGGCCATCGATCAGCAGTAGTGTGTGCTTCATTAGTCTTGCAATGCTTGCCGTCAGACCCTCTATTCTGACGCGCCATGGCGATGGCGCAACTTTTTGGAGCAATCTATCCGCGAGAATGCGGGGTTGCGCCGGCGGCCTACCTCGTCTAGTCTGAGCAGACTCAACCGACACCCGGAAATGAACAACAATCACGATACTCGCCAGGCAGTAATCGACGCCCTGAAGAAAGCGGGCACTCCGATGGATGCATATCAGGTCGCAAAGGCCACGGGCGTCAGCCCGATCCAGGCTGCCCGGACACTGACCAAGCTCACCGCGAAGGGGCTTGTGCGGACCGATGATGCGTCAGGCGCCGAGGACCTGTCCGCGCGGTTCAGTCTCGTGCCGGAGTCGAAGGACGGCAGCCAGGGCTGAAGGCGGACGGTTTCGGGGGTGGATCCTGGTGATAGCTCCGGATCTCCACGGAAAGAAGCCAAATTCGCCACCTCCCAGGATTTTCCCAGGCAACTTGCGTCGCCGGCCGCACTTTCGCTCAAGAAAGCCTCAACCGCTAATTGGACGTTGTGCTCCAGACGTGGCGCAGCAGACTTACCTTGTCTGATTCGATCGATTCCAGCAGGTGCACTGGCCGCTGCTGGAAGAAACTGTAATTAAGGCTTTCCATTACCAGCCAACCCGCGTATATTTCGGCCCGCGGGGTGGAGCAGTTGGCAGCTCGTCGGGCTCATAACCCGAAGGTCGCAGGTTCAAGTCCTGCCCCCGCAACCAGATTCCAAGGCCCGTACGGTTCTCGCCGCACGGGCTTTTTGCATTTGCCCCGCGAGCCGGTGGCAAGGCGCATTCATCCGGCCGCGTTGGTCGTCCGCGCCGAACTCGCCCCAATGGCTATCCTCCGGGCTGTGCTTGCAGCTTTGCGTCTTTCTTGCGTGGGCCTATCGGTAGTCCCGCCACCTCCATCTCGATGCGCAGGATGTCCCCCGCCGTGGAGTCCGTCACGAACAAGGACTTGCCGGCCGGACCGCCAAAGGCAAGATTGGTCAGGGAATGCCCCGCAGTGCCGCGCAGCACCTGTACCGGCTCGGCGCGGTGGTTCAGCACCCACACATAGCCCAGCCCCGGGTTCGCCACCAGCAGCCGGCCCGACGCATCCATGGCCAGCCCGTCCGGGCCGCTCGGACCATACGACGTAAAGAACTGCCCCGCCTTGGACACGCCGCCATCGGCAAGGATCGGCATGCGCCAGACGCAATTGCCGCGCGTCACCGCCACGAACAGGAACCGCTCGTCGGGGGACAGTACGATGCCGTTGGGGCTGGGCACGTTGGAGAGCAGCAGTTCCAGCCGGCCCGCGGCGCTCAGGCGATAGACGCGACCCGTAGGATCATGCAGGCCGGTCTGCCCCTGGTCCGTGAAGTAGATGTTCCGTTGCGAATCGATGGTGAGGTCGTTGACGCCCTTGAAGCTCTCGGTATTGCGACGGCTCAGGTAAGGCGCCACCTTGCCGCTGCGCATATCCAGCAGCATCAGCCCGTTGCGATAGTCCGTCACCAGCAACTCGCTCGCACTGAGAAACTTCATGCCATTGGGCTCGCCGTCCCACTGCGCCACCAGTTCCCAGTCGCCCTTTGGATCGATGCGAAAGACGCGGCCGTAGGGGATATCGGTGACATAGAGATTGCCGGCGTCATCGAACACCGGCCCCTCCAGGAAGGCGTCGATCTCGCGCCCGCCCTGGTTGGCGTCGGCCCAGACCGTGCGCCTGGGCTGGCGGTACCGCGCCGGCATGCGGGTAAAAGCGTCCAGCTCACGGACTTCCGGGGCATTCAGCAGGAACATGGCTTATTGCTTTTCAAACGTGGTATTGGCCGCTATCTTGCCCCAGAACGCCGTGCGCTCGGCAAGCTGCCTGGAAAACGCCGAGGCATCCCAATAGCCAGGCTCCGCGCCAATGCCTTCGGCAAAGGTCTTCATATCCTGGGAGGCCATCGCCGTCGCCACTTCTTTTTGCAGGCGTTCCAGTACCTTCGGCGGCGTGCCCTTGGGTGCCCACAGGCCGGTGAAATTGACCACACCATAGCCCTTGACGCCGGCCTCGGCAAATGTCGGCACGTTGGGCAGCGCTGCCAGGCGCTTGTTGCCGCTCACCGCCAGCAGGCGCAGGCTGCCGCCCTTGACTTGCCCGATGACCCCGGGCGTGGAGGCGATCTGGTAGTCGACGGTGCCGCCGAGCAGCGCCATCGTGGCCTCGCCCGCGCCCTTGAACGGCACGTGCATGAAGTGCGTACCGGTTGCCACGCCAAGGGCTTCGCTGGCGAAGTGCGGCGTCGTGCCAGCGCCGCCCGAGCCATAACTCACCTTGCCGTCGCCTGCGCGGGCAGCGGCGATCAGGTCGCTCATGGTCTTGAACTTGCCGTCGGCCTTGACCGCCACGGCCATCGGCGCGAACACGAAGGCGGCCACCGGCTGCAAGTCACTGGCGTAGTCGAACGGCAGCTTCTTGAAGATATGCGGCAACAACGAATACGTGGTGTCGTTGGCAAGCAGCGTGTAGCCATCGGCCGGGGCACGCGCCACTTGCGCGGTGCCGATGGTGCCGGTGGCGCCTGCCTTGTTTTCCACCACGAAGCTCTGGCCGGTCTGCTCGCTGAGGCGCTGGGCCATCTTGCGGGTCACGGCGTCCACGGCGCCGCCCGGCGGATAGGGCACGACGATCCTGACCGGCTTGTCGGGCCAGGTCTGCGCGTGCGCTGAAATGGCGATGAACGCAATCGCGCCCAGCGCATGGCGGCGCAGCACCGGCGCGCGGTTCGATCTGGTTTTCATGGTCGTCTCCTGCCTTGTCTTTTCCTGCTTTGTCTTTTCCTGGCCCGAACGGGGGCCGCCTTCGATCTTCAGACCTTGGCCGGGACCGGGGCATCCGCACGGTCCAGCACGCCAAGCGTGTTACGCGCCGCCATCACGCCCATGTTCACATAGGCGGTGCGGGTCACACCACCGATGTGCGGGCTCAGCACAAAGCCGGGCTGGCCGTGGAAGATATGCGGCACTGTCATCGGCTCGACTGCAAAGCTGTCCAGCCCGGCGATGGCTACCTGTCCCGACTGCACCGCGGCCAGCAATGCGGGCTCGTCGATCAACCCGCCGCGCGCCGTGTTGATGAGAATCACGCCCTTCTTGCAATGTGCCAGGGTCTGCGCATTGATCATCGCCTTGTTTTCGCTGGTCAGCGGGCAGTGTAGCGAAATCGCGTCCGCTTCCCTCCAGATCGTTTCCAGGTCCACGGACTCGATATGGTCCGGCAGATCCCCGGCGAACGGATCGAAGCCAATCACGCGCATGCCCATGGCATCGCACATCCTGGCGAAGCGCCTGCCAATGGCACCGAGCCCGATCAGGCCGATGGTGCCGCCGGCCAGCTCAAGGCTCTTGTGCGTGGCCTTGTCCCAGCAGCCGGCATGCATGCGCTCATTGAGCCTCACCACGGATTTTGCGCAGGCCAGCAGCAAGGCCAGGGCCTGTTCCGCCACCGCGGCCGCGTTGGCGCCCGCGGCGGCCGTTACCTCGATGCCGCGCTCCGCGGCGGCGGCCTTGTCGATCGTGTCGGTGCCGCTGCCATGCTTCGAGATGACCTTCAGCGCGGGCGCGGCATCCATGAGTTCCGACGTCACTGCGCCGTAGCGCACGATAATGCCGACCGGGTTGTGGCGCTGCGCCAGCGCCACCAGATCGGCGGCCTGGGGCGTCTTGCCGGCGTAGACCACGTCGTAGTCGGCAAGCAGTGCTACCGCCTGAGGCGCGAGGTCGGCCGCGGTGACGAGGATCGCAGGCTTGTTGCTCACAGCGTCTCTCCTTCTTTCAGCACGCCGGCCGTGATCAACGAGGCGAGCAGCCAAGGGGCGTTGGTCTTGCCTTCTTTTATCTGAGCGATGCGGCGCGCTTCGGCGGCTTCCTTGTGCTCGGCGAGCGGCAGCAGCGATGCGATCTTTTCACGCTCGACCACCACCAGGCCGTCGGCATCGCCGCAGATGAAGTCGCCGGGATTGACCGTCACGCCGCCGACCGAGACCGGGTGCCCGATGCGTCCGCCTACTTCCTTGGTCGGGCCGTTGGGATTGGTTCCCACCGAGAATACCGGATAGTCCATCTCATCGATGTCCAGGCTGTCGCGCACCGCGCCATCCATCACCACGCCGGCGATGCCGCGCTGGCGCGCCGCATTCATCATGATGGTACCCATCAGTGCGCTGCTCTGGTCGCCCTTGCCGTCGATCACCAGCACGTCGCCGGGCTGGGCCAGCGCCAGCGCGGCGTGGATCATCAGGTTGTCGCCAGGGCGCACTTCCACGGTGAAGGCGGTGCCCGCGAGCTTCATGTGCGGCCGCAGGGCCCTGATCCGGCCGTGCAGCGCACCGCGGCGGCCGGCCACGTCGGCCAGGATCGCCGGCTGGAATTTCGCGGCCCGGGCGACGATGTCGGCGGGTACGCGGTCGAAAAATCTGATGATGTCGGGCAAGCTCATGGCAATGGCTCCTGGAACGCTTGGGGACGAGAGATAACTTGGGTGGTGAGGAATGGCGCGGATCAGTCGATCTGGGCGCCGGACGCCTTGACGGCAGCCGACCAGCGGACGATGTCCTTCTTCATCAGGGTGCCGAACTGCTCGGGCGTACCGCCCAATACCTCGGCGCCCTGGTCGTTCAGCTTCTTCTTCAGCTCGGGCACCTGCAGCGCCTTGTTGAACTCGGCATTCAGGCGCGCCACGATGTCCTTGGGCGTGGCTGCGGGCGCCACGAAGCCGAACCAGGTCACGGCCTCGAAGCCGCCATAGCCGGACTCGGCAATGGTGGGCACGTTGGGCAGGTCGTCCATGCGCTTGGCCGAGGTGACGGCCAGGGCGCGCATCTTGCCGTTGCGGATATGGCCGATCAGCGTCGGCACCGACGACAGGTACAACTGCACCTGGCCGCCGATCAGGTCGTTGACGGCCTGGGCCGCGCCCTTGTACGGCACGTGGGTGAGCTTGATGCCGGCCGTCTTCTGGAACAGCTCGCTGGTCAGGTGCGCCACCGTGCCGTTGCCCGGCGAGGCCATGTTGATTGCGCCCGGCCTGGCCTTGCTGGCCGTGACTACATCGGCCAGCGTCCTGTAAGGCGAATCCATGGTGGTCACCAGTACCAGCGGCGCGCTAGCCACCAGGCTCACCGGCGTGAGGTCCTTCGCCACGTCGTAGGGCAGCTTGCGGTAAAGCGTGGGGTTGATGGCCAGGTTGCTGGTCTGGCCCAGCACGATGGTGTAGCCGTCGCCGCTGGCCTTGGCCGCAGCATCCACGCCAAGGTTGCCACCCGATCCGGGCTTGTTGTCCACCACGAAACGCCAGCCCATGGCCATGGCCACCTTGTTGGTCACCTCGCGGGTAATGATGTCCGTGCCGCCGCCGGCCGGGAACGGCACGATCACGCGGATTGGCTTGGCGGGATAGGTCTGGGCCAGGGCCGGAAGGGCCAGGGCGCAGAGAATGGCGGTTGTCAGGCCGCGGCGCAGCAGGTTCATTGCTTGTCTCCGAATCTCGTTTTTTGTTGGAATGGATTCTGGATGTTCGTTGCACGGAGTACAATACGGTTTCACTGTACGCAACGCATTCCACGATATGGACTCATCGGACTCATCAACTCCGCTACCCGCCGGCGACGCGGCCGACGACGCCGGCGGTGGCGTCATTGCGGTAAGGCGGGCGCTGCGCGTACTGGAAGCCTTCGGCGTAAGCGATGCCCAGCTCACACTCGCCGAACTCAGCAGGCGCACGGGCTTCCACAAGACCACGGTGCTGCGCCTGGCGCGCACGCTGGCGGCCGACAACTACCTGGTGCAGAAGGAAGACGGCAGCTGGCGGCTCGGGCGTGCCGCTGGCTGGCTGGGCGCGTGCTACCAGGCCACCTTCAACGTGTATGAAGTGGTGGAGCCGGTGCTCCGGGAACTGACGATCAAGACGGGGGAAAGCGCATCGTTCTACGTGCGCGAAGGCCAGCAGCGCATGTGCCTGGTGCGCGTCGAGGGACCGCAGGCCATCCGGCACCATGTGCGCATCGGCTCCGCGCTGCCGTTGGACAGCGGCGCGCCGGGGCGCGTCATCCTCGCGTTCTCGGGAGAACCTGGCGAGCCTTATGAATCCATCCGGCGGCGGGGATATCACTTGTCGATGGGCGAGCGCGAGCCGGAAGTCTCCAGCGTTTCGGCGCCTGTATTCGGCCTGCATTGGCGGCTGCTCGGGTCCGCCTGCATCTCCGGGCCGACCTCGCGCCTGGACGAAGAGCGCTTGACTGCCCTGGCGCAAACGGTGGTGGATGCGGCCAACCAGCTTTCCTATGCGATGGCCGGGCGCCAACGTCCCTCGCCGGCGGCAGCTGCGGGCAGTCCGGCGACATGGCATCCGTGAGGCGTCATGCCGATGCGTCACCCTGACACGAAACGTTGTCAGGCTGGCAATTTCCGGATGGCGTTCCCGATGGTCCGGCCACGGCTTTCGCCCGGTACCGCATCGCAAATTGTGGCACTATCGGCAGCAACCGAGGAGTCCAATGTATGCCCCCGCTTGAGACACTATTGCCATTCTTCGGCATTGCCTTGGTGCTTGGCCTGACGCCGGGCCCGGACAATGTCTTTGTGCTGCTGCAATCCGCCATGCGCGGGCCCCGCGCCGGCATGGTCGTGGTGCTTGGCCTGTGTACGGGGCTGCTGGTGCATACGGCAGCGGTTGCCTTTGGCCTGGCCGCGCTGTTCGCCACATCCCAGGTCGCATTCGTGGCGCTCAAGATCGCCGGCGCCCTGTATCTGGCTTACCTGGCATGGCAGGCGTTCCGCGCCCCGGCGGGCGAGATGTCCCAAGGCAGCGCCGACAAGGTTGGCGTTGGCCACATGTATCGGCGTGGTGTCGTGATGAACCTGACCAACCCCAAGGTTGTGATCTTCTTCCTCGCGTTCCTGCCGCAGTTTGTCGCGCCGGACCGTGGGCATATCGCGCTGCAGTTCATGGTGCTGGGCGTGGTCTTTATCATCGCCACCCTGCTGGTCTTCTCCGTCATCGCCTGCTGCTCGGCCATGTTCGGCGCCCTGCTGCTGCGTTCGGCACGCGCGCAGCGCGCCTTGAACCGGTTCGCGGGGGTGGTGTTCCTGGGGCTCGCCGCGCGGCTGGCAACGTCGCGGATGTAGGCATGGGCCGCAATGCACGCGCTCAAGAAGAGCCTCTTGTCGCTGCCTACCACTCGCCGCGCCGATGGTTGGAAACCCAGCGATACATCCCAAGGATGTTGGGAAACCGCATCGAGTCATAAGCCGTCCACGACTTCACCTCGTCGCTGAACTTCACATTGCGGTACAGCTCATCCCATGACTGCCCTCGCCTGACCAGATCCAGCACCTGCTTGTGCAGATCGATCATATAGGCCCGCAGCGCACGCTCGTCCTGCAGCGTAGCGGGCGTGTAGTGCCCCACATCGATCACATCCACATCCTGCGCCAGCACCCAGTCCAGCGTTTCGATCCATCCGTCGTAATAGAAATCGAGAAAATCGTTGTACGGCATCGAATGGCTCTCGCACACATCCGTGCACTGCAATGCCTTGTACTTCGGAAACAGGATCATGATCATGCTGTTCGAATGGCTGGGCGCCACCCAATGCAGCAAGATGGTCTCGCCACCGAGGCGGATGGTCATGTCGCGATCGAATACGCGGTCCGGCAGGGCGGTGGGAATCCGCTCCCCCACGATCGGCTCGACCGCCCGCTGGTTCGCCACCACGATGGCCCCGTCGCGCTGGAAGACCTGGGCGCCGCTGATATGGTCCGCATGCCCGTGGGTATAGATCACGTACTTGACCCCCACCTTGAAGCGGTTCCGGATCTCGTCGCGCAGCCATGTGGCCGTGCAGGTCATGGCCGGATCGATGACCACTGCGCCTTCCCTGGTGATCAGCACCAGCCCGCTGTGCACGGCCAGGCCCGCCCCGGTGGTGTGCCGGTACAGGTTACCCTTGATCTGCACCAGTCCGCGCGGATTATCCGGGCAAGGCGCCGCGGTGAAGTCAGGCAGCAAGGGCCGCTTGGCGTAAGGGGCGCGATCGAGAGTCACGCCATCGTCCGTGGCCAGGGCTGCGCCCGCGAATAAGAACAGCGCGGCAACGGCCAGCACCAGCTTCCAGAGCGCGTTCATGAAAACGGAGTCGCCATCGCGGCCGAGGCCTGCGGTGATCCAGAAGATGTGGACTTCTTCCAGGGCTGGCGCGTGCTGAGTCTTGCGCCCATGGGGGACAGCTGTTCCTTCTGCCATGATCTACCTCGCATTGCTGACCGTGTTTTTGATCTTGTCGGCAAAGATACGTGGGATCGAAGCACGGTATCCACGGATCCAGCAAGCGAACGGAGCAGCGCCGGGGGGAGCGGCGCGATAGGTCAGGTATGCTGCATGTGATAGGGATAGTGCCCACCGCGATGGGCTGCAAAGACCTTTTGAGTATAGGGCACGGATCCCGAATCGGTTATGGTCCGCCAGCGGGCGGAAATAGTGCGCTACAACAGCCCTTTGCTTTGGATGCTGCAGCGCGGCAGCCGTCTCGAATCTCATGRCCGGAGATGTGGAAAGCCCCTGAGGTAAGGCTTACGACACGGTGAAACGCATATTGTAGGGCGGCAGAGCAGAGCCTTGTGCCCAGCGGTTTCTCGGACTATTTCTGCGATCAATTTCGATCGCAAGGGCCAGCGATGGCCCGCGTCCGCGGGCGAGTTAAAACCTTGAACGGTTAGATCGCTAGGGCCGAGAACACTATCGCATTGAAGAGCGCATGCACAAGAAAAGTCGTCGTAATTGGCCTGCCTTCCGACTTATGCCTTTCGATAATATACACTCCGGCTAACACCCCTCCGGCTATAGCCATACCAACAAACCAGCGTCCAATCGAGTCGTGGGCGCCTGCGAACACGACGATCGAGAGCAACCATGCCATTGGCCATCCCAGCCWCACCCGTCTAGCAGACGCAATCAATAGCCATTGAAAGATAAGCGTCTCGTAAAATGGCGCAATAAATACCCCAAATACGATTTGCAGCGGATAATTGTACTTCTCCAGTGGGTCTTCTGCCGTGGCGAAGTCGCCGAACAAGGCCCGGCTGGAAACTGACATTAACCATTGCAGGGCAAGAATAGCTAAAGCGGATACCGGCACCAGGATGACTCTAGACTCCGCCCATCGTGTGACGGCAAGACGCGCGAACGCGTAGCCTGCCCAAGAGTTCATATTCCCTAGACAATCGAGTAGAAAGCGGCTAGAACTGTTTTTCTTCATATCCCAACTGTCCGAATATCAGTAACCAACATCGCCGGCAGTGCATATGGCATAAATCTCTGCACGTTCAATAGTCGTCAGCTTCCATCGCTGGCTAGCCGTTACGTTATGAGCGAGTTGCTCCTGGTTGCTCGCCCCCGCAATCACTGTCGAAATGGGCTCCTCGGCAAGCAATAATCCGACGGATAACGCCACGAGGTCCATGCCCCTCTGATTCGCGTAGTCGAATAGCCTGTCTGTGATTGCGCGCTTATCTCGACTAAGATATCGCGCTGAGATTGTTGATGAATTACCCAACCTCGTGTTTGGTAGAGGTACCCTCCCGCCCCTGTACTTCCCTGTCAGAACACCACCTGCAAGTGGAAGAAAGGGGATCAGTGAGCGACCCACCCGAATTGCAGCGTCGCATTCTTGCTTCAAAAGAGAGGCCCGCAGCGCATTGCACTCCAATTGCGCAGCGATAAACCTTTCGCACCCATATTCTTCGGCCAAAAGATCAAATTTTTGCAACAGCGAGGCAGGTGCATTACAGCAGCCAATGTACCTCACCTTTCCATCTTGTTTCAAGATATCAAGGGTACGGAATACCTGTTCCATGTCATCTTCATTTTCCGGATAATGCAATTGATACAGATCGATATAGTCCGACCTCAATCGGCGCAAACTTAACTCTATAGAGTTTCTTATAAATATCGCCATCTGCCCGGGCACCTTATCGACATTTTTTGCTCCGCCGAATTTAGTGGCGATAAAAAATGATTCTCGCCCGCTTCTGAGCGTGTCTCCGAGAATAGTCTCAGCAGAACCTTGATTTCCATAAATGTCCGCCGTGTCAAAAAAATTAACACCGAGGTCCATCGCCTTTTTTATTATTGATTCGGCATCATCTCTGTAAATACGAGAACCGAATCCGTTGCATCCGAGCCCCACGGTGGACACAACCATATTTGTCTTTGCGAAAGACCTATATTCCATACCATTTCCTCACATTCTGCCTAATGCTAATGCGATCTGCAGCTTTGATAGTTCTATTTGACGCACGGCGTCGACATATTGCAGACGCGATGTAGACAAATCATCTTGCGCCCGAAGAACTTCAAAAACGTCGCCCACACCTGCCTTTTGTCTACCTCGAGCAACTTCGGAGCTTCTCTCGGCGGCCTCCAACAAACGCGACGCCGCTCTCAAGCGCTGAACTCCGCCTCGCCAGTTCACGTATCCTTGCCATGCATCCTCCGACGTTTTCCGCGTTAAACGATCTAACTCTCCTTGCCTTGCCAGTAGATCAGCCTTCGCAATCTGTATCTTTGACCGCTGTAAGAATCCGTCAAACAAAGGGATGCGCACTTGGATGACTGCGGTTTTCACTGTGGACGTTTGCGCAATCTGATCGCTTGGCAACGCGCTGCTACGCGATGCCGACATTGCGAGGGATAAAGTTGGCATCCCTTCTCGAGCGCTGGCGTGAAAAGAGTGCTCAGCCGATGCAACTTGGGCTTCTGCGGCGATTACCTTCGGGTTTCCGCTGATGGCACCGCGCGTCGCAGCATCGACAACGTCTGTATCGATTGTCGTTAGTGAATCAGGCTTCACCTCCGATAGCGTGATATCCACCTGCGGTCTTCCTCCGAGACCCACATAGAAGAGCAAATTACCCTTAGCAGCGTCAAGCGCTGTCTCTGCCTGGACTCTATTTAGAGTCGCCCTCTCGCGATTCGCCATCAACAGGAGCTCATTGGAGAGCTGTCCTATTCCAGCAAGGTGGTGTGCTGTTGCGAGCCGGAGACTCGCAATCGAACTACGCTCTGCCTCAAGATATGCATCCAGTCTCGACACCGCGGCCCGATACTCGAAGTATCTCTTCGCAGTCTCACTGAGGGTAACCTGTACCGCATCACTTAGATTCGAAGTAGCTGCCGACACAAGCCCCCGAGCTGCCGCATTCGATGCCTCGCGAGCTCCGAAGTCGTATATCAGCCATGACAAATTTGCTTGAACATTGTTTGTATTCACCCTGCTGCGCTCGCTGAAATCTATGTCATGGTATTTTATTTCCTTGTCCAGCGCTCCCACATATGCAGATGAATCGAGCTTCGGATAATAATAACTCTGATTCTGAAGTAGAATAGCGCGCCGCCTTAATATCTGTGCAAGCGATATTTTGATCTCCGGATTCCGGCATAGTGCAAGCGAAGAGAGTTCAGGCAGATCCATCTTCCTGCTAGTGTGAATATTATCACACGGGTCGCCATTCACCATTATGTCTTCGCTATTTGGCGGCGGCACCACCAAATCAAGCAAGGCCGCGTCGCATGGTATCAAAATCAAACATAATACGATGAAAAGAAATCGGTAAAAGAACACGCTGGCAGCTCGCCGACTCACAATTTTTGTCGACATCGTTAGGCGCTCACCATGTCGCTTTGGCGATTAAATATGCGGCCTTCGCGAAGTTCCACAATACGGTCAGCCGTTGCTGCCGTTTCCTCGCGGTGCGCGATCACAATTCGGGTAATTTTTAGTTTTCGCACTTCATCGTTAATCAGCTTTTCATTGAGTGGATCGAGATGACTCGTCGCTTCGTCGAGAAGTAGAATGCTCGGTCGCTTATACAGCGCACGCGCCAACATTAGTCTCTGCTTTTGCCCCCCGGAGAGACCCGTTCCAAGGTCACCTATATGGCTACGGTAACCCATTGGCATTTTTAGGATATCATCATCAATTTTAGCAATTCGACAGCATTCCTTGATCCACACAAGATCAGGATTATCCTGAAAAAATGAAACGTTCTCCTCAATGGAACCTGCAAAGAGAACGTCGTCTTGAAGTACAGCGCCGACTCTCGCGCGTAGGCCGTCAAGTCCAACCTCCGCGAGCGGGACACCCCCAATTCGGATTTCGCCTCCGGTAGGCGGATTAAGCCCTAGTATTAAATGGCCAAGCGTAGATTTTCCTTCCCCAGATGGCCCCACGATACACACTGATTCTCCGTTTTTTACTGAGAAATTGATGTCACGCAAAACGAAAGGGTCGCTAGGCGAGTAACGGAACGAAACTCCGCTGAACTGCAGTGAATAGTCGCCAAGCTCTGCGCTGGACCATGCGCGCCTTAACGACCCTTCTTGAGGAGTGTGAACAATATCCGAGAGTCGCTCCATTTGGACGTTTAGAAGCTTGAATTCGAAGAATTTATCTATCAATGACGTAATCTTCGAATCAAATTGATTCTTATAAGCGAGGTATGCGACAAAAAGCCCCGTTGTCATCTTTTCATCCATTACCGCATTTGCCGCAATCCATATGACTAGAATATTTTCTACGGCTGCAATTATGGCGTTCCCGGAGTGGAAAATAATCCCGATTTTCTGTATCGCAAGATTCGCATTCGTTTGGGTGACGAGCAGAGAGAGCCAAGCACTAACCCGTTCTGCCTGTCTAACAAAGATTTTTATTGTTCTGTGTCCGCGCAGCGTTTCCAAAAAATGGCTGGATACTTTGGCCCCGTGGATTGACTCCTCCAATGTAGCCTCTCGAAGAGGCATATATCGCAGCATTCGGCCAATCGCATAGAGGAACATGAACCCGATAGGAATCGCCGTCATCCAGGCGTTATAGTAAAGCATCAGACTTATCGTAGCGATTGCTACGAAACCATCGATAACTCCTTCTATCGCTGAGAGCGTAACGGTCCTCTGGATTATTTCTATGGTAGAAAACCGTGAAACAATATCTCCTGGATGCCGCTTGTCAAAGTAATCTGTCGGTAGCTTTACCAAATGATCCATAACTTTGGCTTTCCATTGCACGGCCAACGATGTGCCAAAGTACATTATTGCGTTGTATCGGGTAACGCTGACGATCTGTTGTACGATTGTTACAAGTAGAAATCCGAGCACGAGCAGATTCAGCAGGTCTCGATCAGATGTTACAAGTACTCCATCGATTACCCACTGTGTTAATAGAGGAACCGTGAGCGCAATGAGCTCCAGGCAAGCCGCCATCACGAATATTCTGAACAAGGAGTGCTTCAGGCCAACTAGCGCACCCCACAGTGACCCAATTGATACTGGCGGAGCCTTGGCCTTAGTCTCGAACTGCGGAGAGGGCCAAACCTCCAAAGCGACACCTGTGAATGAACGCGAAAATTCCTCGACATTTATACGTCGAAGGCCAATGGCGGGATCTGCTATAGCGTACTGCCCTCGTTTGATCTCTTTCAGGACCACGAAATGGTCAAACTTCCAGTGCAAAATCGCCGGTAGGCGTAGCTGACCTATCTCATCCAAGTCGACTTTCAAGGGCCGGGAGCCTAGATTCAGTTCTCCCGCGAGACTCATTAGCTGAATTAATGTGGTGCCTTTTAATGACTGTGGAAATTTCGTTCTGAGCTCTGATAAGCTAACTTCATGACCATAGCTTCGCGCGATCATTCCCAAGCAAGCAAGTCCACATTCACTCGATTCCGATTGAAAAATTGGAGAAAAAGTCTTTCCAAATCCAAAACTGAGCCGGTCTATAAAGTCGATCATAGTTTGCCAGAAACGGTAAACAGCGGTTCCAACGCCCATTCATATATGCGTCGTGTTTCCTGATAAATGCTTGCTTTAATTGTCATGCCAGCCTGCAGCGAGACGTCTTTTCCAAAAGCCCGGACAGTTTGTTCCTGCAAGGAGATAGTCACTCTATATACCGGCTCAACCGGGCGGCCATCTCTAGGTTCAGCAATTAGCGCCCCCGGAAGCTCATTTGGCGGTAGGGAAGTCCTCGACACGCTTGCGACCGTTCCGGACACGTGACCAAATTTTTGGTATGGAAAGGCTTGCAGTCGAATTAAGACTTCTTGGCCCGGGACGACAAATCCGATTGCACTCGAAGGCGCAAAGAGCTCAGCCACTAGGGGTTCATTGGATGGGACAACCGCCGCAATCGGTTTTGTGGAATCTGTCGATTGACCGAGATACGCTGTAATCGTCGTAACCATCCCGCTGACTGGTGAACGAATTTCCAGTTTCCCACGTGCCTCGGCCTCAATTTGATCTTCTCTTGTAAGGGCGATCTGCCTGTCCAACTGGGACGCATCATTCCTGAGCTTCAACTCCGCGGAGGCCGCCTCACTGCGGCGCGCGGTTATTTCCCTAATGACACCGATCAATTCGCGATTTAAGGCATTGACTCTTGCTTGTTGGTCAAGGTATTCTGCGCGTTTGATCTGATATTGTTCGTTTGTTACAAGATCCTGAGCGACGAGCGACTGATAGGAACCCGCAAGCTCTTTCGCAACATTGGCGCGTTCCATTGCCACCCGAATTTGAGTTCGAATCTGCTTGGTCTCCCGGACCAAACCAACGACGCGATCGTTCAGGGCACGCATCTCTTTTTGCAAAATTTCCGAAGAACGAGCGCGCTCATCGTGCAGTCTTGTCAAGCGCTCTTCGACCTGCCGCCCGATACCTTCCAAGGCGTCGCCGCGCGCAGTTATTCGATCGGTTGACACGCGAAACAACAGATCCCCCGCCTTCACAACTTGCCCTTCTTCCACCAGTTGGGCGGTTATCCGACCAGGTTGCTGCGTGTACACCTTCACAGTTCCATGCGTTGGGGTTAGTTGGCCAACTAACTCGGTGCGCCGAGTATATTTACCCAACACCATGAAAATCAGGATGCCGACAAAGACCAGCATCGCGAGCACCGCGACGGTTGAGTGTATCTTTTCACTGGCGAGAATAATTGGACCAACTTGGTGTGAAGATAGTGCTTCCGCTGCCTCGCGCCTGAACAGTTCGCTCTTCTGCATGATTCAGTAATTTCGTCGCGGCATCTAACGTGGCTTGGGGGAGCGTCACACCAAAAAAAACTAACACCAAAGGTGTGACGCTAGTTTACACATTAAGCTAAAATGCTATTAGCCATCATTGTCGGCAGTCGTCGGCGTGACCGGAATGTTGAAATCGCCCATGGCGTTATACATCGTGTCGTCCTGGATCGGCTTCGAATTGCTGTAGAAATAATCGGTAAGTTTGTTGACTCCTGCTAGCGTGTAATCTAATGCCTTACCAATAAACCATCCGATAACGGCAGCCCTTACATCGTCCTTGGGGCCACCCCCTGCAACTTGTCCGCAGGAAATTGGGTCGAGAACTTGCATAGTTATCTCCATAAAATTAGGAAAATTTACTGCCGCACGGCTGCAGAGCAATCCACAGCGCGATGCTCTTGTCCGCTTCTTAGTCGATTAGTTCGGTTGAGACATACTTATCAAGTCCTGCGTGACCATTGCCGACAGAATTGCGGAAAGCTCTTCATGACTAATACTCACAATCTCCGAAGCGATTCGGTGGAACGCTACGCCACGATGGTCTTTTGCGAGTATTGAAATTRTGTAATTAACCAATGCCTGCTCGAACCCAGTGTTCTTTATCTTTTTCTCGATACGATCACTGCGGACTGACCAATTCTTTGCGAAGATAGTATTTGCTGGATCAAACTTTGGTGTCTCTCCGAGCACGAAGTCGAGTTGATACGACGAGAACCATCGGTTGTTATTATCACGAGAGTTGCGAAAAGTCTTGAAATGCTCGTGATTGGAAAATAATGAGGCTATTCTTTCGCCGAGTTCGGCGAGCGATTCGGGAGAGCTTAATTTACTGTCCATGGAATTCCGGAAGTGGATGTCCTTTTCCATGACGGTGGATGTCAACCAGGTCACATAATCGATTATTCTGGGTGGATGCACGCCAACTGCAATGTGAAATGTTGGCTTGCCGGGCAGTGCCAGTGCGTTGTGCCACCATCCACGCGGGACGTAAAGAACGTCGCCGGGCTCTAAGATGGTTTCCAGGGCAGGCCCTTTTGGACATCGATCCTTAAATGGGCCACTTCGCTGGTCGCGGAGCGGTAACTCGAATGTTGGATTGTAAATTGTCCATTTTTTTCTACCAAATAACTGGACAGCGAATACATCATGTGTATCCCAGTGATTCCCGAAGGCCTGCTCGCCACCAATCGAAATATAGCCATTCGCCGCGGTTTCACTCGACACGTAGCGACCTATCTCTTGGCATATTCCTCGAATAGGAAGGCTGACACTTTCCATTCTATTGAAAATGATCGATGCACCGCTCTTTATGGCCTCGTAAAATTTGTCCTTTTGGATGGTTCGCCGGCGTTTCGCAATGTCCACGCATATCTCGGTATATTCACGCTCATCTAGAAAAGCTCCGCCTTTATGCAGGCGAATTCCGTCCCCCTCTTGCTCACCCAAATATAGGGTTTCTTCTATATCCCGAAAACCAAATTTTGTTTTTGTGAAGGCGTTGCGCATCAAACATGGCTTCCTCTCAAAGTATGAACGAAGAAACTCCTCACGATCCAGCATTTTGTCTCCCACATGGACTGTATAGGGGGAGCAGTCTAGTTAATTAGACGAGCTCCGACGAAACCGGCGAAATTGATCTATCGAGTCACTAATAAGCGCTAGCCACAGTTGGCAGCGCTTAATTCACGGTTTGATTAGTGAGCGCAAATTTTTATGGTAAGAGTGTGCGTAGAGGACGGACTTGGTCCCGTAGGAATGGTGGACCTGTTCGTTCAAGAATAGGAAATGTGGGCGCATGTTATCTCCCTGTATCACCAGCAGAATTTTTTTCGTTGACTTATTTTTTTGATTCTTCAGACTTTCGTGTGGGTGGTCGTACGCTTTCGCGCATGGCTTGATAAGGAGGAGCGTGGAACTGTACCGGCAGCTGCTTGGCGTGACTGCGCCCTCGATGGCACGAAACGCAGGCGACAGCACTGATGCTGAACCTGCTGTCGAATTCTGGCCGAAGCGCTCTTTTAATTCCGGATAGCGCAGAATTACTTGGACGCCACGCTGCTGCTGCACACGCGCATATGAGACGGTCAGCGGTATGTACTGACAGCGTGAGCGTGGCCAGACGAGACTTACAACATAATCAGCGTCACCGTGCCCGATCCGTCAAACTGGATGTTGGACGTGGCGGTATCCACCACGGACTTGCTTAGATTCAAACCCACGTTCACTTGACCGGAGACTTCAGTTAGTGCGTCAGGAGCGGTCGCATTGGCTCTTGCGACGAAGACGATGGACTTGCCCTTCGGAAAGTAGAGGTGCCCACCAGTGTAAGCCCAGGAACTGTTCGAGCCTGCAACGCCGGTCGTCATCAACCAGCCGGCCGGAGTCTGAAGCGCCCCCCCTACAGTTGTTTTGAACTTAAGCCCTCCCGCATAGAACCTCGCGTTGCCAATGTTCTGTCCGTTATACGTTCCCAAACCAAAATGACGATCGCCAGGTACATCAGGCGTGGCGATTGCAGTGCCATCCCGGTTGTCGGTAAAGGCCAATGCGAATTTGGTAGGCGCCGAGCAGATCACTGCCAGTGACATGCGGCCCTGTTGGGGGGGACGATAGGAGTGTCCAGAGTCAAAAGAGAGGGACCCTTTGGAAAGGCTTCCAAAGTCATTCACCCCACCGTTGCCCAGTGAAATGGTGCATGGGGACGGCGTAATGGTGCCTGCGATGGAGAAGCCGGCGGACTGCGCCTGTGCAGCGAATGTTGCCCCGGAAAACATTGCACCGACAAGTATTTTTTTGATCATGGAAAAATGCTTTCTTTGATAAATGGATAAAGTACTCAAGCCGGAGAATCCAGAAATAGGCAGAAATCGAAGCGTTTCAACCAATGCACTGCGCTGCTGCCCGGAATATTGTTGTTCTAAGGTCATAGGATTCCACTGCCTGACTCGCTCGAAAACACGTCACCCCACAAGCACTCCACTCAAAGGAGTACAGGCCCACGAAGCGTTGTGCCATACTTGGTCTTGCTTCGGCAACACAGGCGCGCCCTGCGCCCATGCAGGAACGTATCTTAGAGAACGAGGGCTCTCCTAAACATAGAATTAAATTTAAATACACGGGGAAATTCTGAGAGCCCATGGCCGGGGAGCTTCACGAACGGTGTCACGTTGGGCGACGGAGCGACCGGTCGGTCTTCCTGGCGCGCGGCGTGCCGGCGCTGGTTGCGCTGGGGGTGGCTGGCGCGGAAGCCGGGGATCACGTCGCCGATCCGCGGCGCCTCGAAGCCGAACCATATCGAGGACGCCGTGGCAGCGCAGTCGCTCGGGCTGACCGCCACCGGGATCGCCGCGCTGGCAGCACCGTACGTGTCGCACGCGCCGGTGGGGTTCTGAGCCAGCCGTCGTGATGGCCGGAACCGGTGGCTACCGGTGGCCGGTCACTCTCCCGCTGGTTGCATGGCAGCCGAGCTCGTATCGTTCGGATCCCGGGTGATCAGCCGCAAGCCGCTCGCGATGCTGGCCACCCCCGCGAAGCCCGCACCGATCGCAAGCGCCAGCGTTGGCCCGTGGCGTCCCGCGATGCCGAAGCTGAGCGCCACCAGCGCCGCGCCGGTGGCCTGGCCGAGCAGCCGCGCGGTCGCGATCACGCCGCTGGCGCCGCCGCTGCGCGAGCGCGGCGCGCTCGACATCAGCGCCTTGAGGTTGGGCGACTGGAAGAAGCCAAAGCCCGCGCCGCAGATGGCCATGCGGATGCCGATATCCAGCGCGCCGGGATGCGCCGGCAGCAAGGCCAGCGATGCCATCCCCATGCACATGACCGCCAGCCCGACGCCGCCAAGCAGGCCAGGCGGGTAGCGGTCCGACAACCGCCCCGCCAGCGGCGCCATCAGCGCGACGACCACCGACCAGGGCGTCATCAGGAACCCTGTTTCGATCGGGCTGCGCCCCAGCACGCTCTCGAAATAAAACGGCAGCGACACGAAGGCCAGCCCCTGCGCGGCGAACGAGCAGATCGCAGTCATGGTCGACAGCGCGAACATTGGGCGCTTGAGCAGGTCGATCGGCAGCATCGGCGCCGGATGGCCGCGCTCGCGGCGCAGCAGCAGCGCGAACGCCACGAGGAACACCGCCAGCGCCGCCAGCGACTGATGCAACGGCGCGCGCTGCGCGCCCTCCCCCAGCGCAAAGATCAGCGAGGCGAACATCACCACGTTCAGCCCCGCCGCGACCGGGTCGAAGCGATGCGCACCGCGCACCGTCTGCGGCAGCGCGGGCCACGCGATATAGAGCGCCAGCAGGCCGATGGGCAGGTTCACTGCGAACAGCCAAGGCCAGGGCCCGAGCGAAAGAATGATCGATGCCACCGTGGGTCCGACCGCGAACGACACGCCGACCACCAGCGCATTCAGCCCGACCCCGCGCCCCAGCCGGTGCGGCGGGAAGATCGCGCTGATCAGCGCCGCGTTCACGCTCATGATGGCGCTGGCGCCGACGCCCTGGAGCAGGCGGGCGGCGGCCAGCGTGGGCAGCGACCAGGACAGCGCGCAGACCACGGAGGCAGCGATAAACAGCATCAGCCCGCCCAGGTAAACGCGCCGGTGCCCGACGATGCCGCCGAGCGCGGCGAAGGGCAGCAGCGTGGCCACCATGGCGAGCTGGTAGGCATTGATGATCCACACGGATGCCGCGGGAGTCGCATGCAGGTCGGCCGCAATGGCCGGAAGTGCTGTGTTGGCGATCGCCGTATCGAGCGTGGCGAGCGAGACTGCCACCAGGATGGCGGCCATGCCGCGACGTTCGAGCGACGTCAAGGGCGCGTCCGCGGCGCGGGATGGAGGGTTGGAATCCGCAATGTTCGACACTGTCTGCACCGGTTACCGCCGCGGCCGGGTTGCGCCGATGCGCCACCGTCCTGCCGCTGATGTCTGATACATGCAGCATGGTTCGAGCGCGCTCCATGCGGAAAAATGCGCAGGAAACGCGAAAACCATGGCAAGCCGACACAATAAGGGAAAACGCGAATCTCTGCTGGCGGGGGGCTCGCCGGCGACAGCACGCGCGGGAACCGTTCGCGAATCGCCTGCCTGGATTACCCTGTATCCCTCGCAGGCCCTCTTCAGGGATTCGGTGGCCTGGCTGGACGAACGATTCCAGGCCGGCCACGGCGGCAAGACGGTCGTCATCACCCATTTCGCGCCGTCGCCGTTGAGCATCAGCCCCAGGTTCGCCGGCTCGCACCTCAATGCGAGCTTCGTCTCCGACCTGAGCCGGAAGATCGAGGCCCTGGCAGCCCGAACTCCGGGTACACGGCCACACCCACGACAGCTTCGACTACAAGGTGGGCGCCACCCGCGTGGTGTGCAACCCGCGGGGCTACGCGCGCGAAGGCAAACTAGAGAATCCGCGCTTCGATCCCAATCTGGTCCTTGAAGTGTGACGGGCGAGCGACAGATGCGGAGGGCTGGCCTGTTCGCATCGCGAACACCAGGTCGGGACTTTCCCTTGGTTTGCGGCACAAAGCGCACTCTTGGGCCATTCTGCCACCGGGGGCATCTCGCGATCCGCGCCATTGTTTGCTAATGTCTGCGCCGCAGGAACACAAGACGGGCGACGCCCGCCAGCACCCTGCGCCGCCCGGGCCGGCCAAGCACCGGCCCCTGGTCTGGCGGCAAGCTCGATAGACAGGAGACAATTTCAATGCGCCCCAGGGCTCTGGAACCGACCGAATCAGTACTTCTTGCCTTGATGGACAGCGTGCGCGAGTGGCAGCTCGTGCTGGACCAGACTCTCTCCGAAGCAGGACTCGACTATCCCGGATGGATCCTGCTGCGCGCGATCCGCCAGGAAGAGTTTGTTCGCCACGAGCCCTGCCTTGGGCCGATGCTGATTTCCGCTCCGCAATCGGAAAGCCTCTTGAACGCACTACACAAGGCGCAATGGATCGAGTTCGATCCCGCCGGGCAGCCCTTCATCCCCGTGGGAGCCTTGCCCCGGATGGACCGCGTGTGGAACGCGTTGAAGGCGCTGCACTCGGTATCGGTAGCCCCCTTCAGCAACGAGGAACGCACCACGCTTACCGCCTCCCTGATGCGCATGAAAGCCACGTTGCACGATCACAGCGTGCGCCTTGGCCGGCAGGCGGAACAACGGATCGCGACAACGCATTGAGGCAGGCATGCGGGTCCGCGTCCAAGCAGGCCGCCCTCCGGGGTTCGGCGCAGTAATGACAGGCTACAAGCGCCCCACCTGGCGGGACCGACGCCTTAGCGCCTGAGCGAAAGAACGGCGGGCGCGCCCAGACCGCGCGACCGCCGCTTTCGCCGCATCAAGCGTCCTCAAGCGTTATCAAGCCTTCTTTGCCCACGCGCTGCACCAGCCCTTGGTGGAAACCTGCTTGCCCGCGAAGAGCGGGCAGCCGCCACTGGCGTCCGTCGCCTTGCCCTGGAAGAGCTGACAGTTGCCGCAGTGCTGGGTGGCGTCATGTTGCGGGTACTTGGCTTTGTCGACCTTCGTGGTATCTGCCTTGTAGCCGAGGCCGACCGCCTGCGGGTCTTTTTCATCGACCATCGGGCCGCTGCCCTGGGCCCGGGACGCCAGGGGGACGCCCAGGGCACCCGCGGCCGCAATGATGGGAATGCCTTTCAGGAAATTACGACGAGTTGACATTTTCATATCCTTTTTTGTGGGGACTTGAAGCTTGCATGTCCGATACAGGGAGCCGCCGTGCTGGCCGGCTCCTGGCCTGTATCCCGTTGGAGGGTAGACGACGCCGGTTACGTCGACGTTGCACTCGATCATGGACGCAGATCGTCCGCGCCGCCTGCGAGCCGCGAGGGCTCCCGGGATAGGGATATGCAGGTAGAACTACATTGGTAAAACGCCCTAGTGCTCTAGTGGCCTAGTGGCCTCCGCCTACCTCGGCGATCGTGCCATTGGGCGCCACGAGGTAGAAATCGGCGCCTACCCCGACCCAGTGACGGCCTTTGGTTGGCTTCGGCAAGTTGTACTGTTGCCAGTCATCCACCACATATTGACGATCGCGGTACGCGGCGGGGAGCTTGTCACCCTTTTTCCACTGGGCCGGCACGCTCCCCGTATTGTTGCCGCTCGGTGCCATGCCGGCATCCTGTGGCTGCGATGACTGATATTGGTAGCCACGGGGGGCCTGCGCAAAACTCGAGGCCGAGACCAGGGCCCCCCCGGCGAGCATTACGCCCAGCAGCAGTCTGCTTCTCACGGTTTTCTTCATTGAGCACTCCTTTTTATTGGTCGCGATGGCCAAGGTGGGCCGCGATGGCCCTGCCAGGTCATCTCCTGCAGGGCGAGGCCACGAGCAGGCCAAGCAAACGGTGCGTCGCGAAAATGGAAGCTCGCAGCTTCGATGCCCTGATTAAGGATAGTGGCTCTGGCGAGGGATGGCGACGAGAAGTGCTGAAAACGTCGCCCACCAGACTGGCGGCGCCGCAATAAAGCAGGCTGGCGGAGAGGGAGCGGCCCGGCCGGGCCGGGAATGCCTGCCGGGGATGCAGGAACTTCAACCGGCGCGAAAACGAAAAGCAGCGCCGGATTCACAAAAAATGGCGTACTGATGACGCACCAATGGCGTCACCAGGCTACGGCGGGAAGGCGGCAAACGACGTCTTCAGCCACGCGCAGCCATGCTCAAGCGTGCGCGCCCCGTAGCGCGCCGGCAAAACCGACTTGCCCGGGCGCAGCGTCGTCTGGCGTGGCGTCCAGCTTGAACTCCCCCACCGCGTTCTGCAACTGGTGCGCCTGCTCCGCCAGTGCCGACGAGGCGGCGGCAGCCTGCTCCACCAGCGCGGCGTTCTGCTGCGTGACCGCGTCCATTTGCATCACGGCCTGATTGACCTGTTCGATGCCGCTGCTCTGCTGCGCCGAGGCCACCGAGATCTCGCCCAGGATGGCGGTGACCTGCCGGGAGGCGGTCACGATCTCGCGCATCGTCTGGCCGGCGTTTTCCACCCGCGCGGAGCCGTTGCGCACCTGCTCCGCGGAGTCGCCGATCAGCCCGCGGATTTCCTTGGCTGCCGCGGCGCTGCGCTGCGCCAGGGTACGCACCTCGCCCGCCACCACCGCAAAGCCCCGCCCCTGCTCGCCCGCGCGTGCCGCTTCCACGGCGGCGTTGAGCGCCAGGATATTGGTCTGGAAGGCAATGCCTTCGATCACGTCGATGATGTCGACAACCTTCTTGGAGCTGGCGCTGATCGCCTGCATGGTCTCCACCACCTCGCCAACCACGGTGCCGCCGCGCAACGCGATATTCGAGGCATTGGCCGCGAGGTCGTTAGCGGTATGCGCGCGCTCGGTATTCTGTTTGACCATGACGGTCAGTTCGCCCATGCTCGACGCGGTTTCCTGCAGCGCCGCGGCCTGCTCCTCGGTACGCTGGGACAGGTCGGTATTGCCCGCCGCGATCTGGGTCGAGGCGTCCGTGATGGAATCCGTCGATTCCTTGATCCGGGTCACCAGGTCGGTGAGCATGTCCTCCATTTCACCCATGCCGCGCAGCAGCCGGCCGAACTCGCCCTTGCGCTCGGTTTCGAACTCCTTGCTGAGGTCGCCGGCGGCCACGGTTTCAGCGATATAGACGGCCTCGCCCAGCGGTTGCTCGACGCTGCGCGCAATGCCGTGGGTAAAGACGGCACCCATCAGCAATGCGGCAAGCCAGAGCCCGAGCATCCAGGTGCGGGCAGAGGACACGCCCGGCCCGGCATTCCCCGCCACCACGTCCGGCATGGCATCAAGCCCCACCGCGATCGCCGCCGCCATCAGGATCAGCACCACTGCGAAGCCAGCGCCAAGGCGCATGCGGGTGCTCAGGTTGGCCAGTGACATCATTGTTGTATCTCCCTTTTCTAGTGGTTTTCGCCTGCATCGTCGTCTGGATATCGGCGGGACGCGAGAAAACTTTAGGGGAATACTTAGAGATTTCGTGAGCGACGATCAGATGGTGCTTGGCATCCACTGCAATCTGCACGTTGTAGCCGACCATTCCCGAGCCCTTAGCGCTTGTCGCCATCGAGCGCGCGTTCGGGTCCGTCATCGATATCTGGCCATCGGGCACCGTCTTGAGCTATTCCTTTACGTGGTAAAGGCTTTGCATCTGCTCGCGCAGTTGCGCGGCGGCGACTGTGGACCCGGTTGCGGTAGCCATGGATGTATATCTTCAGCAGGACTGCTGGATGATACGAGGGGCGACCTGTAGTCGAAGGAATCGCACCTTCGAACCCGAGTGATTCGAGTTCCAGCTCTTCAACAAGGGCGTCGATGATCCTGGCGGGGTTGTCCTCGGCAATCGGCACATTGGCGCAGATCGTATTGACGAGGCAGTGAACCGTGGCGAGGGCATGTCGCTGCCTCAACCGACGATTCGGGATCGCGAGTAAACGCTTCTTCGGCCAGTTTGCATCCCCATCGTCACGACTTGTGTGTAGTGCAATCGGGTTAGCACGCGCGGGTGTGCCGGGGTTGGATCGCTACGCTCAGGCTACCACCGATGATGAGCACGGCAGCAGCCATGATTCGAGTCGAGTTCATTTGGAAATTCCTTTGTCCTGGTAAATCTGGAATGGCATGGCTTACTTGAAATCAAATGCGGCGCGCAACTCGGAAATGGTCGCCGCCTTGTCCTGCAGGTGCGGATAATGGCCAATACTTGGAAGGATCTGAAGCTTCCGCTGCAGATTGCATATGCAACATTGAAGGCTGGATATGTATCTTATCTATGACGTTTGGCAGGCCCGAGCGTACCGTTACGTATCCCCAAACGCGGGTAATACATTGCCATAAAAAAATCAGATTGACGTACCGTCTGGGTCACCCCTCCAGCGCTGAGATCCTTGCGCTCGACTCGTATCTCGTTTTACGACACCCTCGCCACTTTCGTCGCCTGTGAACTCGCCTACCCTGTATTTACGCGCGAGGCCAGAGCGGGCTCGCATGTCGAGAAAACCCATCTGCGAAAGGAAAGAACCATGCGCTCCCTACTGAGACACCTGTCGGTCGCCGCGGCTGGTGCGGCCTTCTGCGTGACGGCTTTCGCGCAAGCTGCACCGGATGCCAACCGACCTCCGGCAATTCTTCCGCTCGCATCGGAAGCGGCACCAAAGCTAATCCCGTATCCGCCGCTGCCCGAACCATTGGCTCGCGGCGTTGTCATCGTGCAGTTCCGGACCGAGCATTTCCGAGTCATGCCCTTGTTCGGCAAGACCGCCGTCGAGCTATCGCCGCGTATCGGGCACCTTCATGTGACCGTTGACGACGCACCGGGCACATGGGCCCATACCAGCGAGGATCCCATCATCGTGGTGGGGCTGACACCGGGCGCGCACAAGCTTCGGCTCGAACTGGCCGATCCCAACCACAAGATCCTGGCCACGGAGATCGTGCCTGTCACCGTGCCCGATTTGAAAGCGCCGGCATCACATCAGCGTTGATCTTTTTGTACCCGTCTGTATCTCGCGCTTGCGTCGACGCATTTCACGACATGTGCGGGCCGACCGCCATACAGACGCGTTACAACCTTCGCCTTAAATAGCTTCGAAGGCAGCGAAAGGCCGCCACTCAGCGATTTCACGACGACCCGCGCTGGCCGGTCTGCTGCATATACACACATAGGCTGCCATGACTTGGAACGCACCAGCAATGCGTGGTACCAGTCCTTTACACAGGACATTGCACCAGTCGGGTGATTCAGCCGCTGCGCGGCAGCCATGCATCACGCGGTACGTTTTCTGGTATGCAAATGACCGTTGCGAGACTAGATTGGAGTATCCATGGATCACGTTCGACGTCAGCGGAGAACAATGAAAAAAGTTATCAATCTGCCACGACGCAAGTTCCTTGGTACCGCTGCCCTGACACTGGCGGCAGCGCAGTTTGAGGCGCTGCATTCCGCCATGGCCCAGACCGGCCAGGCGAAAGCCCCGCCTTTGCCTGCCACCACGCCGGGCACGCATACGGCCTTCGCCTCGATCCGGCAGATCAACGCCGGGTTGCTCAACGTCGGCTACGCCGAGGCGGGCCCGGCTGACGGCCCTGCCGTGGTCATGCTCCATGGCTGGCCCTACGACATCCACGCCTTCGTCGAGGTCGCGCCGCTGGTGGCGTCGCGCGGCTACCGCGTGATTGTTCCGTACCTGCGCGGCTATGGTTCCACAACCTTCCTGTCGAAGGACACCTTCCGCAATGGCCAACCGGCGGCCGTGGCGCTGGACATCATCGCGCTGATGGACGCACTGCGCATCCAGAAGGCCGTTCTCGCAGGATTCGATTGGGGCGCACGCACGGTCGACATCATGGCCGCACTGTGGCCGGAACGCTGCAGCGGGCTGGTCGCGGTCAGTGGCTACCTGATCGGCAGCCAGGCAGCGGGCAAGATGCCGCTGCCGCCCGTAGCCGAGCATGAGTGGTGGTACCAGTTCTACCTGGCAACCGATCGTGGCCGCGACGGCTATCAGAAATACACGCACGACTTCACGCGGCTGATCTGGCAACAAGCGTCGCCACGCTGGAAGTTTGACGACGCCACGTTTGAACGGAGTGCCGCCGCGTTCCGGAATCCCGATCACGTGGCCGTCAGCGTACATAACTATCGCTGGCGGCAAGGCCTTGCCGAAGGCGAAGCGCGGTACGACGACACCGAGAAACGGCTGGCAGCGGCACCTACCATCGGCGTACCCACGATCACCATGGAAGGGGATGCCAACGGCGCGCCGCATCCCGCGCCCAGTGCATATCGCAACAAATTTACCGGCAAGTACGAGCACCGGGACCTGACGGGTGGCATCGGCCATAACCTTCCGCAGGAAGCGCCAACGGCGTTCGCTCAGGCCGTGCTCGACGTCACCAGGCTCTGAGCGCGGATCGGTGTCGACAAGGAGAAGCGGCGATGAGTGGAACTTCAGAGTCCGAAAATGCAAAGCCCGGGCAACCATCGGCGGCCATCGACGACGACAACGTGGCCGACAACCTGATCGATGAAGACCCGAGTGTGCGCGATCACCCACGCCGCGCGCAGATGTTTCCAGTGCTCGCCGAGGACGAGATCGAACGGTTGCGCCGCTTCGGTAGCCCGTGCCATTACATGAAAGGCGAATGCCTCTACCGCTTCGGAAACGTTTGCCCGGGCGTATTCGTGATCCTGTCCGGTGCCGTGCGGATTGTCGCGCCCGAGGGGCTGAGCGCGAAGCGAATCATCCACACCTACAGGCAGCGCGGAGAGTTCACATCGGATATCTCCCAGCTTTCGAACAAACCCGCCGTGGTCGATGCCCATGTCATCGAGAATGTCGACGCGCTGTTGGTGCGCCCCGATGAACTCAGCGCCGTCATGGTCAGCGAGGCCGACCTGGGCGAGAAGATCATGCGCGCCCTGATATTGCGTCGCGCCCTGGCAATGGAACGCGGCCGCGGTGTCGTCATCGTCGGGTCCGCAGGCGATGCGCGGCACGTGGAGTTGCAGAACTTCCTGCGCCGCAACGGGTTCCCGAACATGGCCATCGACGCGGAACAGGACGCCGACACGATCACGTTCCTGCAACAGCTCACGCCGCAGCCCGACGACTTTCCGCTGGTGGTCTGTCCGGACGGCACCCTGCTGCGCAACCCCGACGTGGGGCAACTCGCCTCCTGCCTGGGACTGATTCCCGATTTCGATCCGAGGCACATATACGACGTGGCGATCATCGGTGCCGGCCCGGCGGGGCTTGCGGCGGCCGTCTACGCGGCGTCCGATGGCCTGTCCGTTGCGGTATTCGACTGTCGCGCCCCCGGAGGCCAGGCCGGCACCAGCGCGCGCATTGAGAACTTCCTGGGTTTTCCCATGGGCATTACGGGCCAGGAACTGGCGAGCCGCGCATTCATCCAGGCCCAGAAATTCGGCGCCCATATTGGCATTCCTTGCGAAGTGACTGCCCTGCACTGCGATACCCATCCACGCGTTGTCGAACTTGCCGATAACCGCCGGATCACCGCTCGCACCGTTATTATCGCGAGCGGTGCCGAGTATCGACGCCCCGACGTGGATGACCTTGAGCGCTTCGAGCACTGTGGCGTCTACTACTGGGCAACGCCGATCGAGGCCCGGCTATGCCGCAAGCAGCCTGTTCTGCTGCTCGGCGGGGGCAACTCGGCGGGCCAGGCTGCCGTGTATCTGGCATCGCATGCCGAACACGTGCACATGTTCATTCGCGGATCCCGCCTTGCCGACAGCATGTCGCGCTACCTGGTCGAGAGGATTCAGGCGCTTGCCAATGTGACACTTCATACTCGAGTCGAACTACGCGCGCTTGAAGGCGGCGCACGCCTTGAGCGCGTGCACTACCGCGGCGCAGGCGGTATCGAAGGGAGCATGACGACGCATCATCTGTTCGTCTTTATCGGTGCCCAGCCTAATACCGCGTGGCTGCAGCAATGCAGTGTGGCGCGCGATGCAAACGGATTCGTACTGACCAGTGCCGATCTCGGAGACGCCTTTGTGCCATCGTTGCCCTCCCAGACCAGCGTCGAGGCCGTCTTTGCGATCGGCGACGTTCGTTCAGGATCGACCAAGCGCGTAGCGTCGGCCGTCGGCGAAGGCGCTGGCGTCGTGGCGCAGATCCATCATTACCTTGCCCTCGCATGTTCCGAGAAGCAAGCGCACGGCTGACCTGACTCCTATTCGTGCATGCCGATCAACCGTACGCTCAATTCAGAGCGGCATAATTGACGCCACGTTGGCATAGGAACCCATCACGCAGCTCCCGCTTGAGCACCAGCCGTTGATTTGTAGGCCGAACGCCGACGCGAGATTCCTCGGCCGCCGATGCGCGATTACCGTCCTGCCGACGTCGCCGAGCCTTGCTGCGCCCTAGGATGGAATCAAGATCCCCGTCAGGAGCAGCCCAGGCAGGGAATGCAGAAAACCCAGGATGCAACTGGGACAACTGGGACAACTGGGACAACTGGGACAAGCGGGACAAGCGGGACAAGCGGGACAAGTGGAGTGGAACATGCAATCAAACATCACAAACCTGCATGCGATAGTGGCCAAATGGATCGCTGCGGCCGACGACCGGCCCGTGCGCGTCGCGCGTTTCGGCAGGATGCGCGCCGGACACGTGCCTTATGTCTGCGTCCAGCGGGCGGCCGACATGTTGTACTTCTTCCGTCACGGCGACGGCTCGTGGCGCGTTTTTCCGCCTGCGGCACAAGGCGCGGCGGCACGTGGCTGATAGCATGAATACGCTCGCCAGTGGGTGCTGGCCCGCTAGCGCCAGCGCCCCCGGCGCACCCTCACGCTGACGCCTCGTAGTCCACCTGGTGCCGTGCGATGCGCAGGTCGCCAAGCTCCGCCTTCACGCGCAGGTGCTCCGGATGGCTGGCGTAGCCCTCCAGCGCCGTTTTCGACTCGAACTCGGAGTACAGCACCACGTCGCAGGCGTAGTTGACCTTGCTGGAGTCCACGCCGACCTCCAGGTGCCGCAAGCCCGGAATCCGGCCGCGCAGCCCCTCGAAGGCAAGCTTCAGCCGGGCCACGGCGTCCTGCTTGTCCACTTCGGTTTCCCCGCGCAGGTTCCACATCACGATATGTTTGACGATGGACACGTTTCCCTCCCATTTTCCTGATAGCGAGCCACCTGATCTCAGGCCGGCGGAAAGCCGGCTTTCTGCGGCCACAGGTTGGTGAACGCATGCACGCTCGACTGCTCGTAGACACCCGCCCTGGTAAAGGGCTCCGCTTCCAGCCACGCCTGCGCTTGCGCCCGTGAGGCAAAATCGATCACCAGCAGGCTGCCGACCATGGTGGTGCCGTCGTCGCCCAGCAGGGGGCCGGCGAAGGCAATGCTGGCGGCCTTGGCGCCGAGATAAAGCTTGTGCTCCGGGCGCACGCGGGCGCGCAGTTCGCCGGTGCCGGGCTTGTCGAGAAGATGGAATACAAACAGCATGTGGACTTACCTCTTGGCTGAGCCCGGCGCGGCCGGGTTGAGTATGAAATCGAATTCCAGCGTGTAGAACGGCGTGGCCGATGCCGTGCCGTCCGGCGTGGTGCCGGCCTCGTGCTGCACCCAGTCCGCGACCAGGGAGCTGCGTACGCCGAAGACCGTATCGGATTCCAGGTATTCCCCGCCCTCGCGGAACACATGGGTGATCAGCGTCTCGTAGCCCGGCGCCGAGATCATGAAGTGCAGGTGGGCCGGGCGCCACGGATGGCGGCCCATGGCGTCGAGCATCCGCCCGACCGGCCCGTCATGCGGGATCGGATAGCACTCCGCGACGATGGACTTGAAATGAAAGCCGCCGCTGGCATCGGTAGTCAGCACGCCGCGCCCCTGGTGGCCGTCGCGCTGCGCCTGCTGCACGTCGTAGAAGCCATCCGAATCGGCCTGCCACACCTCCAGCCTGGCATGCGGCACGGCCTCGCCCGTCACGCTCCTGACCTCGCCGCGGACGTAGCACGGCTCGCCGGTCATGCCGTTGGCCACGTCGGCCCCCAGTTCATATTCCGGCGCGTCGTCCACATAGAACGGCCCGAACACCGTGGCTTCGGTGCAGCCGCGCGGCTTCTTGTGATTCTGCGCGGTGACCAGCGTGGACAGGCCCAGGGTGTCGGACAGCAGGATGAACTCCTGCCGGGTGTCGGTACAGGTGTGGCCGACTTCGGTCAGGAACTTGATGCCTTCGGCCCATTCGGCCTCGGTGAGCCGCACTTCACGGGCAAAGGCGTGCAGATGCTGGACCAGGCTGGTCATGATCTCCTTGAGCCGCCCGTTCGGCATGTCGGCATGCCGCGCAAGTACTGCCTGCGTGATGGTTTCTTCGTCTAGATTTCGCATGATGTCTGTGGGGTCTGTGGGGTCCGTGGGGTCTGTTTTCTGGGCGATGTGTGCCTGGCGCCGGGCTGCGGGCCTCAAGCCTTGGTTGCATCCTCCCAGCGCGGGCAGGTGCGCTTGCTCGCCGGGATATCGATGGACTGGTAGTTGGTCTTGTCCACCACCGTGGCCGGCAGCACGATGCTCTGTGTGACGGGCATGCCGCGCAGCTTGCGGATGGCCGCGATCGTGCCCAGGCAACCCTGGGCAAATCCATTGTAGTCACCGGTGGCGAGCAAGGTGCCGGCCTTGATCGCATCGATCGCCTCCTGGGTGCCGTTGATGCCGGACACCAGCGCCTTGCGGTTGGCGCCTTGCAGCGCCTCGATGGCGCCGATGGCCATGGCGTCGTTGGCGGCGAAGATGCCGTCGATCTGCGGATACGACTGCATCAGGTTCTCCATGACCTGCAGCGCTTGCAGGCGCTGGTAATTGGCCGGCTGCGACGCCAGCAGCTTGACGTTGGGGAAGGCCTTGAGCGCTTCGCGCACGCCCCTGACGCGGTCGACGTTGGTCAGCGATCCCTTGATGCCTTCGAGCACGATGACGTTGCCCTTGCCGCCCATGGCCTTGAACAGGTGGGTGGCCGTCTTCAGGCCGAGGTCGTAATCGCTCGCGCCCACGAAGGACACGAAGTTGCCGGTGTCGCTCTTGTCGGTGACGTTGACCACCGGGATGTTGGCCGCGTTGATCTTCTTCACGCCGGGTCCCATCGCCTTGTAGTCGACCGGAACGAAGACGATGGCGTCGGCCTTCTTGACGATCACGTCTTCGATCTGGCTCATCTGCTCCGGGATGCTGTCCGGCTTGGTGGGGATGTAGTGCGTGACGTGCGCGTTCATGTTTTTGGCCGCCGCGTCCGCGCCCTGGCGCACCACCTGGAAGAACGGGTTGGTCTGGTTCTTGGTGAACACCGCGATGCGCTCGCCGTCCGCGTGGGCCGGTGCGGCCAGGATGCCGAGGGCCAGCGCGCCGGCCAGCAGTTTCAAGCTATGTGCGTTCATCTTTGTCTCCTTTTTTCTTGGATGGGAAACCATGCGCGGCGGTGCGTCCGCCGCGCCGGGGGGCTTACGACCTGACGCCCAGCCGCTTGCGCGACAGCGTGTCAAGGAATACCGCCAGCACCACGATCACGCCGGTCACCAGCGGCTGCCAGTTGGCGCTGACGGTGAGCAGGTTCATGCCGTTGAGCACCAGTGTCAGGATGATGGCGCCGACCAGCGTGCCGGATACCCGGCCCACGCCGCCGAACAGCGAGGTCCCGCCGATCAGCACCGCGGCAATGGCGGGCAGCGTCAAGGCTTCGCCGATATCGCCCTCGGCCGAGTTGAGCCGGGCCAGGAACACCAGGCTGGCGATGCCGGCCATCGCGCCGCTCACCAGGTACACCAGCACCAGCCGCCGTGTCACCGGCACGCCGGAGAGCCGCGCCGCGACGGGATTCGCGCCGATGGCGTAGATCTCCTGGCCGTAGGTGGTCTTTTGCGACATGGCGGTGCCTGCCACCAGGAACAGCAGCATCAGGTAGACCGGAACGGGCACCCCAAGCAAATAGCCGCTGCCGATGGCGCGGAACGCCGGCGGAAAACCGTGGATGGTCTCGCCCGCCATGAACCAGTAGGTGACGCCATGCAGCACCCACAACATGCCGTAGGTGGCAATGAACGGCGGGATGCGCAGCATGGCCACCAGCAGGCCGTTGGCCAGCCCGATCAGCGCGCCGGTGCCAAGCCCCGCGCCTACGCCGAGCATGGTCGAGCCGGTGGCCTTCATCACGGTGGCCGCCACGCAGGCCGACATCGCCACGTTGGCGCCCACCGACAGGTCCAGCCCGCCTGTCAGGATCACCAGCGTCACGCCGGAAGCCAGCAGGAACAGCAGGCTGGCCTGGCGCAGCACGTTGAGGATATTGCTCAGCGTCAGGAACGCGTCGGAGGCAACGGCAAGCAGCAGGCATAGCAGACCGAGCGCAAACAGCCGGTAGGCAAACGAGCGGGCATCCGCCGAGAGTGGCGGGAACAGAGTCGCCGTGTTCATGCTTTCCCCTTGAAGGATTCGATCAGCAGCACCACCAGCACCAGCAAGCCGATTGCCGCCACCTGCACCGACGACTGCACGCCAACGAGATTGAGCCCGTTGCGCAGCACGCCTACCGCCAGCACGCCCAGCACCGTGCCGGGCAGCCAGCCATTGCCGCGGTCGAAGGTGGTGCCGCCCACCGCCACCGCGGCGATGGCATCGAACTCCAGCCCGATGGCCGCCGTGGGATGCCCCGCGTTCATGCGCGCCGTCAGCAGCAGCGCGGCCACGCCGGCCATCAGCCCGCCCAGCACGTACACGGCGATGAGATAGACGTTGATGCGCACGCCGGAGAACTTGAGCGCCTCGCGGTTGCCGCCCAGCGCGAACACATAGGCGCCGAAGCGGGTGCGGTACAGCAGCCAGTGGAACAGGCCGTAGAACGCCACGGCGATCCAGATGGGAAACGGAACGCCCAGCAGCTGCCCGGAATAGATCAGCGGGATGGTGTCGCCGATGCCGACCACGCTCTGGCCATCCGTGACCACCAGCGCCAGGCCCTGCGCGACGCCCAGCGTGCCGAGCGTGGCCACGAAGGGCGGGATCTCCAGCCACGACACCAGTGCGCCGTTGAGCAGTCCGAATGCCAGCCCGGTGAGCAGCGCCGCGCCCAGCGCCAGCGGCAGCGACCCGCTCGCCACCATCACCATGGCCATCACCACGCCGCACAGCGTCAGCACGGCGCCCATCGACAGGTCCAGGCCTTCGGTCATGATGATCAGCGTCATCGGCAAGGCAATCAGCAGCAGGATGGTGGATTGCGTGCCGATGTTCAGCAGGTTCTCCAGGCTCAGGAAGCCCGAGCCGGTCACGCTGAAGGCCAGTGAGAGCAGCAGCAGCACCCAGACCGAGCCGGGCAGCTTGCCGATCGACTGGCCCATTGGCCGCGGTAGCGTGTTGGTATCAAGCATCGTTCATCCCCAGTTGCAGAATGCGTTCTTCGGTCATCTCGCCGTGGGCGACCTCGCCGGCTATGCGGCCGCCGCGCATCACGTAGGTGCGGTCGCAGACATTGATGATCTCGGGCAGCTCGGAGCTGATCAGCAGCACGCCCGCGCCCTGCTTGACCAGGCTGTCGATCAGCGCAAAGATCTCCGCCTTGGCGCCCACGTCGATCCCGCGCGTGGGCTCGTCGAAGATAAACAGCTTCGCCTCGGCCACCAGCCACTTGCCGATCACGATCTTTTGCTGGTTGCCGCCGGAGAGGAATTGCGCGAGCTGGTCGCCGTTTGGCGTGGCGATGCGCAGCCGCGCGATCTCGCGCGCGGCCAGCGCCTCGGCCTTGTCGGCGCGATACCAGCGCGCGGGAAACGCCCGCCGCAGGCCGGCCAGCAGCAGGTTGTCACGCACCGTGCGGATCAGCGCCAGCCCTTCGGATTTGCGGCTTTCCGGGATCAGCGCGGCGCCCAGTGCGCGAGCGCGGTCCGGGCCGCCGGTGAGCCGCTGGCCGAATATCCTGATGTCGCCCTGCCGGATCGGGTCCGCGCCAAACACGGCACGGGCCACCTCGCTGCGCCCCGATCCCACCAGCCCCGCCAGGCCCACGATTTCGCCGGCGCGCACTTGCAGGTTGATGTCGGTGATGCCGCTGTCGGCGCTGACGTTGCGCACGTCCAGCGCCACTTCGCCCAACTGCGCGCTGCGCTCGCGGCTATAGCTCATATCGACCTTGCGCCCCACCATGCGCGCCACCAGTTCGTCGGGCGAGGCGTCGCCAGGCAGGCAGGCGCCCACCTTGCGGCCGTCGCGCAGGATGGTGATGCGATCGCCCAGCGCGAAGACCTCGGCCATGCGGTGCGAGATATAGATCATCGACACGCCGTCCGCTTTCAGCCGTTCGATCACGGCGAACAGCTTCTCGGTTTCCCGGTCGGACAGCGCGGCCGTGGGCTCGTCCAGCACCAGGATGCGCGCGTTCTGCGACAGCGCCTTGGCGATCTCCACCATTTGCTGCTGGGCCACGCCCAGTGCATGCACCGGCGTGCGCGTGCCCACCTCCATGCCGAGGATATCGAGGATGCGGCGCGCTTCGGCGTGCATCTTCGCGGTATCCACGGAGCCGGGAATGCGGCCGCTTGGCTCCCGGCCAAGGAAGATGTTCTGCGCGATGTCCAGGTAGGGGACCAGCGAGAACTCCTGGAAGATCACCGCAATGCCTAGCCGCATGGTGTCGGCCGGGCTGGTGATCGTCACGGGCTTGCCGTCGTGATAGAACTCGCCGGCGTCGGCTGTGTAGACGCCGCACAGGACTTTCATCAGCGATGACTTGCCGGCGCCGTTCTCGCCCAGCAGCATATGCACTTCGCCGGGGTAGATGGCGAAGGACACATCATCCAGCGCCTTCACACCGGGGAAGTTCTTGCAGATGCCGCGCATCTCGAACAGCGGTGTGATTTCGGTGATGGCGTTCATGATTCGAGCCTGAGGATCTTGCCGGCGCGGATGCCGTGCGAGGTGGCTTTTTTGTCCATGTCTCCTCCTTGTCGTTGGTGGTTTCTCAAGCGCTGGCGGCCAGCCGCTCACCCGATTCGCGCAATAACTCAAGCTTGCCCTGCAGCCCATCCACCAGCAGCCGCCCATGGCGTTTGCGCGCCTGGCCCGCCACGAACACGCTGTCGATATTGGCCAGGCTCGCCTGCATCACGATGGCGCTGACGGGATCGTGCAGCGGCATCATGTTGAGCTTGCGGGCGTCGATCAGCACCACGTCGGCCTGCTTGCCCACGGCCAGCGAGCCGATGCGGTCTGCCATGCCGAGCATTCGCGCGCCAGCCAGCGTGATCCAGTCCAGCGCGTCGCGGCAACTCACCGCATGCGCCGGAGCGATCTCACCATGCTGCTGCCGGTACTCCGCATGATCCAGCGCACGCTGGACCCCCAGTGCAATCCGCGCGGCGGTAAACATCTCGCCGGACAAACCCGACTCCAGGTCCACCCCAAGCGACGGCGCCACGCCCAGGCGCATCAGCCGGCCGGTGATCGGGAACCCATGGCCCTGCGTCAGCTCGTTCTCGGGGGTGACGGAGAAGCTCATGCCCAGGCCGACGAAGCGGGCAAGCTGTTCATCCGCCAGGTTATTGCCGTGCACGATATTGATATGCGGCCCGAGCAGCCCTGCCCGCTCCAGCCGCTCCCAACCGTGCGGCGTGCGCGCGCTACCGCCGCCCTGGTGCATGCTGGCCAGCAGCCCGAACTCACGCGCCAGCGCAAAATCGTGCAGCGCCACTTCCAGCGTCGAATAGTGCGGGCCAAGGATGGCCAGGCCGAGGCTCAGCAAGGACGAGCCTTGCAGCCGCCTTGCCAGGCGTGCCACCTCGCTGCGCGGGTGCGGCGTCTCCCAGAACGGCAAGGCGCCGGGTTTCGGATCCGGCTTGGGCGATCCGTGCAGGAACGCCGCGCGGATGCCGGACTGCGCTAGCGCATCCAGCGCGGCATCGCTATGCGCCGGGGTGGGGTTGTTGTGGCACCAGTCCACCAGCGTGGTGGTGCCGCAATCGAGCTGGTTCCAGGCGCCTGCGAGGGTGGCGATGCCGATATCTTCCGGTGTGAATCGCGTGGCCAGCCCCGCGTGCATCTGGCGAAAATATTCGGTCAGCGTCCAGCCGGAAGCCACGCCGCGCAGCGCGGTCTGCCAGGTATGCATATGCGCATTGACGAAGCCGGGCGCCGCGATAAAGCCGTGCGCCTCGATCCGTTCCGCGTCTTGCACGTCGATGCGCGGCGCGATGGCGGCAATGCGCTCGCCTTCGATCAGCAGGTCGCCGGTGAACTCGCCAAGGGTGGGTTCCATCGTGACCAGGGTCGCGCCGCGTACCAGGATGCGTGCCATGAGCGCGACCCTCCTTAACGCGAAAGACGAACAAGACGCGAGGGACAGGCGAAGTGAAATGCATGCATGGACTATGTCTCCGTAAGGTGGCAACGCTGCCGGTATCCGGTGCGTCGCTCTGGCTTTATTTCGGGTGCGCCGTGGTGCGGTGTGCATTTGCCGTTGTGTCGCCGTTTGTGGTAACGACAAGCACCTGACATGCGCTGGAACAAACTCTATACTCCCGACAAACGGAAAAAAACGACGCATCAGGAAATCTTCTTTCCACCTGGCGAGAGAATCCAGCGAGGGATCGAAGAAAAAGAGAACACCGGGAGACACCGCATGGACCGTTGGACCGAATTCGAACTCTTCGTCCAGATCGCCGAACTGGGCAGCATCACCAAGGCGGCCGAAAGCCTGGATATTTCCAATGCGGCGGCAAGCCGCTACCTCACCTCGCTGGAGCAGCGGCTCTCGGCACGGCTGATCGAGCGCAATACACGCCGGCTATACCTGACCGATGTGGGCCATGAATTCTTCCGGCGCTGCAAGGGCGTGCTGGCGGAAATGAAGGAGGCGGAGGCGGCCGTCAACGCCAATGTGCTGGAGCCGGGCGGCACGCTGACCATCACCGCCTCGCTGTCGTTCTCGATGAAGCACCTGGCACCCCTGCTGCCCGACTTCACCGCGCTCTATCCCAAGGTGGACGTCAATATCCTCGCGGCCAACCGCTACTACGACATCATCGACAGCGGCATCGACCTGGCCATCCGCACCCGCGAGTTCGAGCCCGACTCTGCCCTCACGGTGCGCCGGCTGGCCGAGACCCGGCGCGTCCTTGCCGCCGCGCCGCGCTACCTGGATCGCATGGGCACGCCGCGCGAGGTCGACGACCTGCTGCGCCACCACATGCTGATCTATTCCTACGCCAACCGCCCGCACGAACTGCCTTTCACCCGCAACGGCGAGGAAAAAACGCTACTGGTACGCAGCAAGCTGGAGTCCAACGACGGCCAGGTGATACGCGCCGCCGCGCTGGAAGGCCTGGGCATCCTGGTGCAGCCCAAGTACATCATCTACGACGATATCGTGGCGGGCCGGCTCATCCCCGTGCTGGATGATTGGGACTTGCCGCGCCTGACCATCAATATCGCCTTCCAGAGCCGCCGCTACCTGGCCGCCAAGGTGCGCCTGTTCATCGACTTCCTGGTGGCGCACTTCGAGCGCATGGACTACGAGCGCAAGTGGACGTCATGACGTCGTGACGCCGGGAACCATCTCAGCCATTGACGGCCGGCAGTCCGGCAGACAGCCGCGCCGACTTGATCACTGCCGCGTAATCGTCCGCGGCCATGCCCTGCGCCGCGGCGCCCTGCAGCATCTGGCCGAGCAGCGCCGTGAGCGACAGCGGCACGCGCAGCTCGGCGCCGGCGCCGAGGATCAGCCCGACGTCCTTGAGCATCTGGTCCACGGTGAATGTCGGCGTGTAGTCGTTCTCCACAAGCTGCGCCGACTTGGCCTTGACGATGGGCGCCGCCACCGCGCTGGCGGTGATCACCGACCACATGTCCTGCCATTTCAGGCCACCCTTGGCACCCAGCGCCAGCGCTTCGGCAAGCATGCCGGAGGTCAGGCCGATCATCAGGTTCACCACCAGCTTCATCAGGCGGGCTTGTTCGGCTTCGCCGAGGTAGAACTGGGTCGGACCTAGCGCCGCCAGCAACGGCCGCGCTATCTCATACGCTGCCGCCGGGCCGGAGACCATGGCAGTCAGTTGCGCGGCCTCCGCCATCTTGTTGTTGCCCGATACCGTCACGCGCAGGTACTGGACATGCCGTTTCGCAAGCACGGCAGCCACCCGCGCGGAGGCTTGCGGCGATACGGTGCTGGTATCGATATACAGCGTGCCCGGCGCGGCCAGTTCGGCCACTTGCGCACCGACCGCCTCGAAGGCCGCGTCGTGCGGCAAGGAGCTGAACACCACGTCCTTGCCGCCGGTTGCCTCTGCCAGCGAGCCCGCCGTCTTGAGCCCTGCCTGACGGGCAGCCTCCTGCACGGCGGGTGACAGGTCGAAGCCTTCGACCGAGTGGCCGGCCGCGGCCAGGTGACGTCCCATCGGCAAACCCATCTTGCCGATGCCAATAAAGCCGATATGCATGGCTTGTCTCCAGTGCGTTTATTGTGTGTGGCGCGGCTTGCGTGCCGGTTGCGCCTCAATCCGGGCACACGCCTTCAAAGGCAGCCTGCAGCAATTCGCGAATCGGCGCGCGCTCGATGGGGCGCGGATTCCAGTAGGGATTGGCCAGCGCGATATCGGCCGCCCGGTCCAGGTCCTCGCGTTGCATGCCGATATCGCGCAGCGCGGTGGCCGCGCCGTGGCGGGCAGCCAGTTCATGCAGCGAACGGGCCGCCGAAGTGTGCTCGCGGCCAAGGGCCCGCCGGATCCGCGCCATCGCATCCGGTGCGGCGCTGGCGTTATAGGCCATGGCGTGCGGCAACACCACCGTATGGGTCTCGGCATGCGGAAGATTGAAACTGCCGCCCAGCGTGTGGCACAACTTGTGATGCAGCGCCATGCCGACACTGCCCAGCACCGAGCCGCAAAGCCACGCGCCGTAGAGACAATCGGCGCGAGCCTCGGGGTCGGACGGCACTTCGCAGATACGCGGGATGGCGCTGGCGAGCGCGCGGATGCCCTCCTCGGCCATCAGCGACGTCACCGGGTTGGCGTCCTCGGCATACAGGCCTTCCGCCGCATGGGCGATGGCGTTCAGCGCGCTGGTCACGCTCATGGCGACCGGCAGGCCGAGCGTGAGCTCCGGATCGTAGATCACGGTGCGCGGCAGGACGCGCGGATCGCGGCCGGTCTTCTTCAGGCCGGCGTCGGTGATGCCGTAGATCGGTGTCATTTCCGAGCCGGCGTATGTGGTGGGAATCGCCAGGATGGGCAGGCCGGAAGTCAGCGCGATGGCTTTGGCAAGGCCGGTGGTAGAGCCACCGCCGACGGCGATCACGCAATCCGCGTCCAGCGCCAGGGCATGCCTGGCCGCCGCGTGCGCCGTCTCCAGCGGAACGTGCATGATGGCGCCAGCGTAAATGCCGGCCGAGAGCGGGCCCAGCAGGTCCGATACGCGCACCGCGTCCTCGGTCTGGTTCGGCGTGCAAAGCACCAGCGCGCGCCGTGCGCCCATGCGCTCCACCTCCTGCGCAACCTGGCTTAACGTGCCCGCGCCGAACAGTACGCGCATGGGTTGGGCGGCATAGACAAATGACTTTGGCATAGGCTTGGTCTCCTCCGGATCGTTCGGGATCTGCGCCCGCTCCGCGGGTCCTGCCCCTGGCCGGACCGCCCAGGCCTGCCCGGGCCGGGGTCATGGACAGACGCGTTCCCCACGTTAGCCTTCCACGCGGAGGAAAAAAATGCCTGAACGGGAAAACACTCTTGACGGTATCGGAAGAATCAGCCCGGGTTGCCCGAACAATGGGCCGCAAGCGCCGCCGCTTCCCATCCAGGACTCAGGCGGAACGGCCATAACCATCCGGCGCCTTCGTCTCGCGCCAGTGAAACAGCTTCTCGATAAAGATGACGACGGCAGGCGTCACCAGCGCGACATACATATTATCGATGCCGTAAGGGTCGCCCATCAGGTACCAGGCAGTGGTGGTGACAGCCGCCCCCAGCAGGCCCAGCGTGGCGCCGCGGTTGCCGTTGAAAAACGGCAGGTAGAAGCCAATCACCGCGACGATGGAGATCGACAGCCGCAACGCCCGCGTGAAGAACGACAGGTGCAGCAGGCCCGGCGCGAAGAACACGAAGATCAGCGGCAGGAAGCCGATAAACAGCGACAGCACGCGCGTCGTGCGGAATTCCCTCTGCGGCGTGGGCTTGAAGTACGGCACATAGAAATCGCGCACCACCAGCGACGAAATGGCCAGCGCGACCGTGCTGACGCCGATAAAGATCGAGGCCACCAGCGATACCGTGACAAACCCGGCGAGCCACACATTCATGCTCTGCAGGAACACCGGCAGCGCGTACAGGCTGTTCAGCTCCGGATGCAGGTAGCGCGCGGCCAGCCCGATGATGCCCAGCGCGACGCTGATGGGGATGCACAGTGCCGCCGCCACATAGGTGGAGCGGCGGGCGGCGTCGGGGCTCCTGGTCGAGGAAATGGCCTGGATGATGTACTGCGTGGAGAAGATCGCCCCCACGTTGCCGATGATCCACGCGACGATGGTGGATGCGCCGACATGGCCGTCCCAGGTGAAGTAGAACGACGGCAGCGCCTGCTGCATCGGCGCGAACCCCTTGGCAAGGTGCAGCGCCACGGCGGTGACGATCAGTACGCCGATATATTTGATGCCGCTGTGCAGGATGGAGACGTAGGCCACGCTCTTCATGCCGCCAAAGGCAAAGTAGAAGGTGCTGACGAAGGCGGTCACCAGCGCGGCGGTCGGCAGGTTGATCTTGAGCACGGTGGAAATCGCCGCCGCGCCGCTCACGTAGTTGCCCACGTTCACCAGCAACAGCGCATAGATCATGATCAGCGACACCACCACCTGCGTGGAGCGTCCATAGCGTTTGGAGATGGCGCCGGAGATCGTGAACTCGCCGGAGCTGTACAGCTTGCTGGCGAGGAAATAGCCGAACAACGGGAAGCCGATGGCGGCGCTCAGCACGGCCCAGGATGCCGCCATGCCGGACTCGAACGCCGCCTGCGCGGTGCCTATGGTCGATTTGGCGCCGATGAACTCGGACATCAGCAGTACACCGACCACCACGGTCGGCATCGCGCGCGAGCCGACCATGAATTCGCTGGACGTCTTGCTGCGCGAGCGCACCGTCAACCAGGTGGTAAAGAGGATATAGACGACCACCATCGCGATAATGATGGCGGTGTCCTTGAAGTTGAAGATTTCCATGATGCTTTGCGTCTCCTGCCAAGACTGCCGGCGCGTGCTGCTTGCGGCGCGCGGCCTCTTTTGTCATGTAGCGATGCGCGGCCGTCGCGGCGGCTGTCCTATTGTTTTCGTTTTCTGGTTTGGCCCACCCTCAAGGCTGCGCCAGCGCCGCCATCTCCGCATAGAGATCGGCCTTGCCCTCGAAACCGATGCCCGGCAGCTCCGGCATGGTGATATGCCCTTCGAGCACCTTCACGCCATCGGGGAAACCGCCATAGGGCTGGAACAGATCGGGGTAGCTCTCGTTGCCGCCCAGGCCCAGGCCGGCGGCAATATTGAGCGACATCTGGTGGCCGCCATGCGGGATGCACCGGCTCGGCGACCAGCCGAAGGTGTTCAGCACCGCCAGCGTGCGCTCGTACTCGACGAGGCCGTAGGACAGCGCGCAGTCGAACTGCAGGTAATCGCGGTCGGAGCGCATGGCGCCGTAGCGGATCAGGTTGCGCGCGTCCTGGTGGCTGAACAGGTTCTCGCCCGTGGCCATGGCCCCGGGGTAGTACTCGGCCAGCGTGGCCTGCAGGTGGTAGTCCAGCGGATCGCCGGCTTCCTCGTACCAGAACAGCGGGTAGTCGCGCAGCATCTTGGCGTAGGCGATGGCGGTATCGAGATCGAAGCGGCCGTTGGCATCCACGGCGAGCTGCGCGTCGGCGCCGATTTCCTGCAGCACGGCCTCGATGCGCGCGCTGTCCTCTTCCAGGCTGGCGCCGCCGATCTTCATCTTGACCACGTTGTAGCCGCGATTGAGGTAGGAGCGCATCTCCGCCCGCAGCGCGGACAGGTCCTTGCCCGGGTAGTAGTAGCCGCCGGCTGCGTACACGAACACGCGCGGGTTGGCCTTGACGCCATGGCGCTCGGCCAGCAACTGGAACAGCGGCTTGCCGGCGATCTTGGCCACCGCGTCCCACACCGCCATGTCGATGGTGCCCACCGCCACGGAGCGTTCGCCATGGCCGCCCGGCTTCTCGTTGGACATGGTGGCGGCCCACACGCGATTGGGATCGAGGTTGGTGCCGGCATCGTCCAGCAGCGAGTCGGGATCGGCGGACAGGATGCGGGGCGCGAAGCGCTCGCGGATCAGCCCGCCCTGGCCGTAGCGGCCGTTCGAGTTGAAGCCATAGCCGATCACGCGCTTGCCGTCGCGGAAGGCGTCGGTCACCACGGCGACCAGGCTGCTCGTCATTTTCGAGAAATCGATATAGGCATTGCGGATGGGCGACGAAATCGGCTTCGTCACTTCGCGGATGTCGATGATGCGGACGGACATTGCTTGACTCCAGTGTCTTTGGTATTCCGGTATCCCGGTAATCGGTTTTCGGTATTCGGTTTTCGGTTTTCGGTATCCCGGCGGGGTGCCCTACAGCGAACCGCCGCCGCAGATCACGATCTGCTGGCCAGTGATCGCGCCGGCGTCCGGGCCGAGCAGGAAGCTCACCATCCCGGCCACCTCGCCGGGATGGATAAAGCGCCCGATGGGCGGCATGCGCGGCGGCGTGCCCTTGCGGCCGGGATCGTTCAGCATGGGGGTCTCGGTCGCGCCCGGCGCCACCACATTGACCGTGATGCCGCGCGGCGCCAGCTCCGCCGCCCATGAACGCGCCATGCCTGTCAGCGCGGCCTTGGTCGCGGCGTACTGGCCGCGCCCCGGGGCGCCCGCCGCCGTGCGGCTGCCGATCAGCACGATGCGCGCGCCGTCCGGCAGCGTCGGCACCAGCGTGTTGGCCAGCACCGCGGCGGCTTCCACATGGATGCGCCACATGCCCTCGCCATCTTCAAGTCTCAACTCGCCAAGCACCGCCGTGCGCATGTAGCCTGCGGCATGGACGATGGCATCGACCCGCGGCAAGGCGGCCACGGTGGCGGCGAGCTTCGGCGCATCGGTCAGGTCGACCTCGATCGCAGTGAAGCCCTCGGCGCCGGCCGCCGGTGCGCGGTCAAGACCGGTCACCCGCCAGCCAGCGGACAGCAGGCGCCTGGCGATGGCGGCGCCGATGCCGGAGCTGGCGCCGGTGACAATGGCGTGCCTCGTGTCGTCTTGCATGGATTGGCTCATCAAAAGCCCCCTTGGAATGCGTTGCCGGCGGTCCGGCTCCCGCGCGCTGCCTGCGCGGCGGGATGCCGGACCGGTGCGGGATCAGGCCGCCGCTTTCTGGGTGATGCCGGCCAGTTCCAGCGCGGCCCGGATGGCGGCCAGTTCCGCGGCCGACGGCGCGTGGGTCGGCGGGCGCACGGTGCCATCGCTCAGGATGCCGGCCAGCGCCATGGCGGCCTTCATGCGGCCGTGCGCTTCGCCGGTGGGCTCGCCCGCGCCGTACACCGCGTCCTTGAGCGGGTTGATCAGGGCCTGCACACGCATCGCTTCGTGCAGGTCGCCGGCCTTGACCGCCTTGAGCAGGTCGTTGATCAGGCCGGGAATCAGCGAGGCGAAGCCGACCAGCGCGCCGTCGATGCCCTGCACCATGGACGAGAGCAGGTATTCGTCATGGCAGGTCATCAGCACCTTGGTGGGATCGGCGGCGCGGATCTCCTTGATGTCGCGCGCGTATTTGTTCATCTCGCGCTCGCCCATCTTGAAGGCTTTCACATAGGGCAGCTTTGCCAGTTCCGCGAGCAATTCCGAGGAATAGGAACCGCGCGTCCAGGCGGGGTAGATATGCACCACCAGGGGCAACCCGCTGGCCTTGCCGATGGCGTTGAAGTAGTCGAGGCAGTGTTCCGGCTTGAAGCCAAAGCGCAGCCAGTGATGCGGCGGCATGATATCGAGTCCGGCGGCGCCCGCTTCCTTGGCCCAGCCGGCTTGTTCCACGGCGTCGTCGATGCCTTCGCAGACCACCGACGAGATCACCGGGCAGATGCCCTTGCAGGCATCGGCGGTGATGCGGGTCACCTCGGCGCGCTCGCGCGGCGTCAGCGAGAAGACTTCACCGGTATGGCCATTGGTCATCAGTGCGGTCACGCCTTCCTGGCCGCCCAGCCATCTGGCGAAGCGGCGCAGCTCCGGCTCGTTGATGCTGTAGTCCGGTTTGAAGGGCACGGCGATGGCCGGAATGATGCCGCGGAAATTGATATCAGACACGTTCGTCTCCTGGTAAGGCTTGCGCTAACGGCGCATTACGGTGGTGGGCAAAGTGGGAGGAATGAATCCTCCGGAGGGTTGCAACGCACGGGCCAGTGCGGTAGCGGCATGCACTACCGCCGGGGCCGTGGTCGATTCGAAATCTTCAAGCGAGGTGTTCATCGCGGGGGCCGCCACGCTCAGGCCGGCCACCGGCACGCCATCCACATCCAGCACCGGGGCGGCGACCACATAGAGGCCCGATACGGTCTCCTGGTCCGACAGCGCGTAGCCCTTGGCGCGCACGATCTTCAGCCGCTCGAGAATGGTGTCGAGATCGGTCAGCGTGTGGTCGGTCAGCTTCTGGCGGGGCTGGGCATCCAGCACGCGGGCCTGCATGTCCTCAGGCAGCCAGGCCAGGATGGCGTAGCCGACGGCGGTGGAATACGCCGGCACCCGGCTGCCGATGCGGATATCGACGCCAAGCCGTGTCAGCCCGGCCTGGATGCGTTCCGCGTAGAGCACGTCGGGGCCATCCAGCACGCCGATGGAAGCGGCTTCGTTGATCTCCCCCACCAGCGCGCGCAGGATCGGCCTGGCCCGCGTGCGCAGGTCGGAATGGGCAATGGCGTCGAAGCCCAGGTCCAGTACTTTCAGCGACAGCCGGAACAAGCGCGTATCCGGCACGCGCTGCACATAGCCGATATCCACCAGCGTATTGAGGAAGCGGAAGGCGGTGGCGTTGTCCAGCCCGGAGCGGCGCGCCACTTCCGCCATGGTGAGTTCGGGCTCCTGGGCCGAGAACGCTTCGAGAATGCGGAAGCCCTTCGCCAGCGACTGCACCGTGTTCTTGGATGCGTCGCCCGCGCTGCTTGCCTTCGAGGCGGAACGGACTGTGTTCTCGGTAGCCATTTCAATCTCCACTGTCAGTTCAGTTGGTTCAGCTGGTTCAGCTGGTTCAGTTCGAACCCGGATCGAGTTCGGATTCCGAATTTTAATTCGCTGAACTGACAGTGGAAAGCCCTCGCTCAAGATAGGTGGATGGAAATTGGCACAGTTGCCTGGCCATTAAATTCGGATTGCGAATTTTTATTCGAAATACAGGAGGTAAAAATGGCGCCAAGTAACGGCACCTCTCTTCCCCCGCTTTACATCGTCAGACTACGTCTTCAAACGTCCTGCCATTTATTCGGATTGCGAACTTGTATTCGCGATATGAAATAGTTTAGACCTCGTTTCCGCGCATGAGCAAGCACGATTTTCTTGGGGTTTTCACCAAGACCAGACCTGGAACAAAGACGGGCAGGCTGCTGCACGCGACCGACCGCTACCCCACATTGCCGCCATCCCTTCGATAGCCCCAACCAACGCAATGGGGCTACACTGCAAACGAGACAACCTCTCGGAGCGGATGATGGACGGCATTGATCCTCAACGCACCTTTCGCGGTCTTCCCCTGACCCCGGAACAGGATGCGGAAGTCAGGCACTACATCAAGAAGCAAAAACAGCGTAGTGCGCCATGGGATACCCCTGAACTGGCCGCGATGCTCGCGGACATGCTGAGACCGCCGAGCAACGAGGACGAGGCCGAGGACTTCGATTCCAGCGCCGAAGAGACCAGGGCGGCATCCGAGCGCGCGGCGGCTTCGGTCGACGAGGACATGGATCCGATCGAGGCCGGCGAGGAACGGATCGCGGCCATGGAAGCCGAGGCGATGAAAGGCCCCAAGCATTGAGATGCAGGTGGAGCGTGCGCATTGCGGCTCCATGACTGGGGACGCGCACCAAGGAAAGTCAGCCCCCAGCGCAACGACTGGAACACAAGAACAAAGGGCATGCCATGGCAACCGTCGCGACATTCGAAATCGGGTACACACAGTTCCTCGATCCACGAGGCGAGCCAACCCAGGCGCTGCCGCCATTCGCGCTTGTTCCCGAGGCCCTTGTCCCGCTCTATCGGGCGATGGTGCTCACCCGCCAGTTTGACCTCAAGGCCATCGCACTGCAGCGCACCGGCCAGATCGGCACCTTCGCGTCCGCGCTCGGCCAGGAGGCGATCGGCGTCGGCGTGGCCAGCGCGATGCGCGCCGAGGACGTGCTGGTGCCCTCCTACCGCGACCATGCCGCGCAATTCCAGCGCGGGGTCTCGATGACAGAGAGCCTGCTGTACTGGGGCGGCGACGAGCGCGGCAATCATTTTGCGGCAGCACCGCATGACTTCCCGAACTGCGTGCCCATCGGCAACCAGGTCTGCCATGCCGCCGGCATCGCCTACGCGATGAAGCTACGCAACGAGCCGCGCGCCGCGGTTTGCCTGCTCGGCGACGGTGGCACCTCGAAAGGCGATTTCTACGAGGGCATGAATATGGCCGGTGCCTGGCACGCGCCGCTGGTGCTGGTGATCAGCAACAACCAGTGGGCCATTTCCATGCCGCGCAGCCAGCAGACCGCCGCGCAAACGCTGGCGCAAAAGGCCATCGCGGCCGGCATCCCCGGCTTGCAGGTGGACGGCAACGATATTGTCGCGGTGCGGCAGATGACGCTGGAAGCGCTGGAACGGGCGCGTGCCGGCGGTGGCGCCACGCTGATCGAGGCCATCACCTACCGGCTCGGCGACCACACCACGGCGGACGACGCCTCGCGCTACCGCGACAGCGAGCAGGTCAAGCAACATTGGCTGCTCGAACCGGTTGCCAGGCTGCGCAACTACCTTTTAGGGCTAGGCGCCTGGGACGCGGCGCGCGAGGAGCAGCTTGCCAAGACTTGCGCGGCCGAGGTGGCAGCCGCGGTAGAAGCCTACCTGGCCATTCCCCCGCCGGACACCTCAGCGATGTTCGACTACCTCCATGCCAGCCTGCCCGAGGCGCTGGATACGCAAGTGTCAACCGCGCGGCGCTTTGCACCGAACGCGCTGGCAAACGAGAGCGAGCGCGATCATGGCTGAACTCCATCTTGTCGAAGCCGTCAACCACGCGCTGGCCTATGCTCTGGAGCACGACCCGCGCGTGGTGTTGCTCGGCGAGGATATCGGGGTGAATGGCGGCGTGTTTCGCGCCACGGCGGGACTGCAGGCGCGCTTCGGCGCGCAGCGCGTGATCGACACACCGCTGGCCGAATCCGGCATCGCCGGGGCCGCCATCGGCATGGCGGCGATGGGGCTGGCGCCGGTGGCGGAGATCCAGTTCACGGGCTTTATCTACCCCGCCATCGACCATATCATCAACCACGCCGGCCGCCTGCGCCACCGCACGCGCGGCAGGCTGAGTTGCCCGATGGTGCTGCGCTCGCCTTTCGGCGCCGGCATCCATGCGCCCGAGCATCACTCCGAGAGCCCCGAAGCGATATTCGCGCATATGCCGGGCATACGGGTGGTGATCCCCTCGTCGCCGGCACGTGCCTACGGCCTGCTGCTGGCGGCCATGCGCGACCCCGACCCGGTGGTGTTCCTCGAACCGACCCGGCTCTACCGGCTGTTCCGCCAGGAGGTGCAGGACAATGGCGAGGCACTGCCGCTCGACGTCTGCTTCACGCTGCGCGACGGCGACGACATCACGCTGGTGAGCTGGGGCGCGATGCTGCAGGAAACACAGGCCGCCGCCGACCTGCTGCTGGACGAAGGCATCTCCGCCGCCGTCATCGACGTGGCCACGCTCAAGCCGCTGGACATGGGCACCATCCTGGAGTCGGTCGGCAGGACGGGCCGCTGCGTCATCGTCCACGAGGCGCCGCGCTGCGCCGGCTTCGGCGCCGAGATCGCGGCGAACCTGGCCGAGGCGGGGCTATATTCGCTGTCCGCGCCGGTGCAGCGCGTCACCGGCTACGACACCGTGGTGCCGATGGCCCGGCTCGAGTACGAGTACCTGCCCAGCGTGGCACGGATTGCCGACGCGGCCCGCAAGGCCATGGCCGCCTGAAGTCTTTCCTGGGAGCTTCGATGAAAATCTTCAAGTTGCCCGACCTGGGCGAAGGCCTGCAGGAGGCCGAGATCACCGAATGGCACGTCAAGCCCGGCGACACGGTCGCGGCGGACCAGCCGCTGGTTTCGGTCGAGACCGCCAAGGCCATCGTCGAGATCCCCTCGCCCTATGCCGGACAGGTCGCCAGGCTGTTTGCCCAGCCGGGCGAGATCGTGCACCTCGGCGCGCCGCTGGCGGGCTTCGAAGGCGCCGGCGAGCCGGAAGACGCGGGTGCAGTGGTAGGCGACGTCAAGGTTGGCAGGCAAGTGGTCGCGGAAGCGCCGGCTGCCTTGTCCCGTGGCGCCGGCGCGGTGCGGGCAGTGCCGGCCGTGCGCGCGCTGGCGCGGCAGCTCGATGTGGACCTGGCGATGGTCACCCCTTCGGGGGCAGACGGTGTCATCACCGCCGCCGACGTGCGGCGCGTTGCCGCGACGCTGGCGGACCTGGGGCCGCCGGAAGTCCTGCGCGGCGTGCGGCGGGCCATGGCGCAGAACATGGCGCGCGCGCAAAGCGAGGTCGCCGCGGCGACCGTGATCGACGACGCCGATATCCATGCCTGGGTGCCCGGCACCGACACCACGATCCGGCTGGTGCGCGCGCTGGTGGCCGGGTGCCGCGCCGAGCCTGGCCTCAATGCCTGGTACGAGAGCCAGACGGGGCGCCGCCACGTACCCAAGCGCATCGACGTGGGAATCGCGGTGGACCTGCCCGAAGGCCTGTTCGTGCCGGTGCTGCGCGATACCGGCAACCGCGACGCGGCGGACCTGCGGCGCGGCCTGGACCGCATGCGCGCGGACGTGCGCGCGCGCAAGATCGCGCCCGAGGAAATGCGCGGCAACACCATCACGCTGTCCAACTTCGGCATGATTGCCGGCAAGTACGCGGCGCCCATCGTGGTGCCGCCCACGGTGGCCATTCTTGGCGCCGGCCGCATTCACGACGCGGTGGTGGCGGCCGATGGCGCGCCCGCGGTGCACCGCATCCTGCCGCTCAGCCTTACCTTCGACCATCGGGTGGTCACGGGTGGCGAGGCCGCGCGCTTCCTGGCCGCGGCGATCGCCGACCTGGCCCTGCCGGCATAGACCCGAACACGCCTTGCCGGTCGAGGCCCCTCAATTTGCTGGATCGACCGCGGAGAGACCATGACTGATGCTTCTTTCGTCCATGCTCACGCAGCCCATGATGACTGGCAGGTGGCGCTGGCCGAATGCCGGGCACAATTCGACGCCCAGCTTGTGGCGCGCCAGGCCGGGCCAGGCGGGGCAGCCGCGCTGACGCTCGGCTGGTGCTACCTGAGCGATTATTACGCGCCGTCGGCGGAAGCCATACTCGCGGCGCTGCAGGAGAACTGGCCCGGCGTGGCCTGGGTGGGTACGGCAGGCGTGGGCGTCTTCGCCAACGGCATCGAGTACATCGACGAGCCGGCGATGGTGCTGATGGCGGCCGCATTGCCGCCCACCGCGTTCCGGCTGTTCTCCGGGATACAGCCCCTGCCCACCCACGCTGCCTCATTCGTGCCGCATACCGCCCTGGTGCATGCCGAGGGCAGCACGCCGGATGTCCAGGACCTGCTGCGCGAACTGAGCGGGCGGACTGCCACCGGCTACCTGTTTGGCGGCCTGTCGTCGGCGCGCAACCGTACCCTGCACATCGCCGATGGCATCTTCTCCGGCGGGCTGTCGGGTGTGCTGTTCGACGCGGGCGTCAACCTGATCTCGCGCGTCACACAGGGCTGCCAACCGATCGGGCCCGTGCGCACCGTCACCCGTGCCGCGCATAACCTGTTGTTCGAACTGGACGGCGAGCCCGCGCTCGCCTGCGTCCTGCAAGACCTCGGGCTCGGTCGCGACGTCCCGGAGGAAACCCTGTCGAGCGTGCTGTCCGCCACGCTGGTGGGCCTGAGCACCGGTGCCGAGGATGCGCTCAGCATGCCCGGCAGGTTCGGCACGGATACCCTGGTGCGGCATGTGCTCGGCGTGGACATGCAGCATGGAGTGCTGGCGCTGGCGGACGTGGCCGAGGACGGCATGCGGCTGGCTTTCTGCACCCGCAATCCCGCCGCGGCGCGCACGGACCTGGTGCGCGTTGCCACCGAGATCCGCGCCGAACTGGAGAGTGGCACCAGCGGCCACGCCCTGGGCGCGCTGTATATCAGTTGCTCGGGCCGTGGCGGCCCGCATTTCGGCGCGCCGCATGCGGAGCTGCAGATGGTGCGCAATGCGCTGGGCGACCTGCCGCTGGCGGGATTCTTCGCCGGCGGCGAGATCGCGCGGGATCACCTGTATGGCTACACCGGGGTGTTGACGGTTTTCACGGGGCAGTGAGTGAGTGAGTGAGCATGCGGGCGCTGTTGGAACCCGGGCTCGTCAATGAGGCCTTCGGCGACCCGGGTGTGTATGTGGATTTCCGCGACGAGCGGCGGGCCCTGCTGTTCGACCTTGGCGACATCACCGCGCTGATGCCTGGCCAGCTGATGCGTCTGTCGCATGTGTTTGTCAGCCACGCGCACATGGACCATTTCTCGGGCTTCGATCATTTGCTGCGCGTGCTGCTGGGGCGCAAGGCCGGCATCGTGCTGTATGGCGGCCCCGGGTTCCTGGCGCAGGTCGAGCACAAGCTGCGGGCCTATACCTGGAACGTGGTCCATCGCTATGCGGTCGCGCTGGTCATCGAGGCGCGCGAACTGCAACTGCAGGGACCGACACAGTGCGCAAGGTTCAGCAGCCGCAGCGGCTTTGCGCGCGAGCCCGCCCCGCCGATCGCGCGGCCCGGCGACGTGGTGCACGAAGAGGCCACCTTTCGCGTACGCGCCTGCTTCGTCGATCATGAGACCCCTTGCCTGGCCTACCTGATCGAGGAAAAGGCCCGGCTGGGCGTTGCCAAGGACCGGCTGGCGGCGCTGGGAATGACCACGGGCGCCTGGCTGCGGGCGCTGAAGCACGCGGTGCTGAACGGTGCCGCGGATGACGCGCCGATCCTGGTGCAATGGCGCGACCGGCAAGGCGAGCACACGCTGGCACGGCATGTGGGCGAGCTGAGCCATCTGGTTCTCGACATCGTGCCCGGGCAGCGCATCGGCTATGTGACCGACCTGCGGTACACCGAAGCGAACGTGCTGGCCTTGTCCGAACTGATGCAGGGTGTGGACCTGCTGTTCATCGAGAGCGTCTTCCTGGAGCAAGACAAGGAGCACGGCTTGCGCAAGAACCACCTGACGGCGGGACAGGCTGGACGGATCGCGCGCCGCATCGGGGCCCGGGCGGTAGTGCCCTTTCACTTCTCGCCGCGCTACCACGGGCGCCCGGCTGCACTGCTGGCCGAGCTGCAGGCGGCGTGGCTGGGAGACGGGAGTTAGGCGTCAGGTTCGTGGTTTTGGGGCTTCTGGCTACCAAGGCACCGCAGCCAGACGCCCCCCTCATTTAAACCGTCCCCTTAATCCTTATTGGGATGCGTCATCTCGATCGGCACAATCCAGCGCGCATATTCCTCCTCGGTCAGATACCCCAGCGCCAGCGCCGCGGCCTTCAGCGTCAGCCCTTCCTTGTGCGCCTTCTTGGCAATTGCCGCCGCCTTGTCGTAACCGATATGCCGGTTCAACGCCGTCACCAGCATCAGGTTCTTATCAAGATTCTCAGCGATCTTCGGCAGGTTCGGCTCGATGCCGACCGCGCAATGGTCGTTGAACGCGTGGCAAGCGTCGGCGATCAGCTCGATGCTTTCCAGCACGTTGTGCACCATCACTGGTTTGTACACATTGAGCTGGAAATTACCCTGGCTGCCGGCAAAGGCCACTGTCGCGTCATTGCCGAACACCTGCGCGCACACCATGGTCATCGCTTCGCACTGGGTCGGATTGACCTTGCCCGGCATGATCGACGAACCCGGCTCGTTCTCAGGGATGACGAGCTCGCCAATGCCGCAGCGCGGGCCGGAAGCCAGCCAGCGCACATCATTCGCCATCTTCATCAGGCCGCCGGAAAGCGTGCGCAGCGCGGCTGAGGTTTGCACCAGCGCATCGTGCGCGGAGAGCGCGAAGAACTTGTTCGGCGCATCGACGAACGGATGGCCCGTCAACGCGGCAATATGGGCCGCCGCCCGCGCTCCGAAGCGCGGATGCGCATTCAGCCCGGTGCCGACCGCCGTGCCGCCGATGGCCAGCTCGAGCAGGCCCGGCTGCGCCGTCTTGACGGCATTCAGGCCGAAATCGATCTGCGCCACCCAGGCGCTGATTTCCTGGCCCAGCGTAATCGGCGTGGCGTCCTGCAAGTGGGTGCGGCCGGTCTTGACGATGTCCTGGTACGCCTGCGCCTTGGCGGCGAGCGTATCGCGCAGGGCGCTCACCGCCGGCAGCAGCCTGGTGTGGATCTGCTCGACCACGGCGATATGCATGGCGGTCGGAAACGTATCGTTGGAGCTCTGCCCGCGGTTCACGTGGTCGTTCGGATGCACCGGCTTCTTGCTGCCGGTCTCGCCGCCCGCGATCGCGATGGCCCGGTTGGAAATCACCTCGTTGGCATTCATGTTCGATTGCGTGCCGGACCCGGTCTGGAACACCACCAGCGGGAAGTGCTCGTCCAGCTTGCCCGCAATGACCTCGTCTGCCGCCTGCACGATCAAGCGCGCAACCTCGTCCGGCAACTCGCCCAGCTCGGCGTTCGCCTCGGCCGCCGAGCGCTTGAGGATGCCCAGCGCGCGGATGACCGGCCGCTGCCAGCGGAAACGGCTGACACCGATCGGGAAATTGACGATGGAGCGCTGCGTCTGCGCGCCCCAGTAACGATCCGCGGGCACGTCGATCGCGCCCATCGAGTCGGTTTCGGAACGGAATGCGGGCATGGTGGTCACTCTCCAAACAAAACTACGTCAATGATCTATCCGGTGCGCTGCCAGGCTGAACGATATCCGAGACGCAGGCCACGGGCAATGCATCCCGACGCGCCGAAGGGATTCGTGCCCTGCTCCGCCAGGCAGGCCGGCCATGCTTGCGCGCTCATGCCGGCGCCACGGCGGTATCGTGCACGGCGATCCCCTCGATGGGATCCATGACGCCGCGCCAGGGCGCAAGTCCGATGGCGCGCCGGGCATCCTCATAGCCCACCCGCCAGCGCGTCTCGATGCCGCTCGCGGTGAAATCGATATCCTTGGTCAGATCCTCGCCCCCGAACGGCGGAGCATTCAGTTCCACCACGTGCATGGTGGTGTGACAGCCCCAGCTCAGCAGTTCCTTGACCGCGGCCGATTGCTGCTCCGGCTCCGGAATGTACCTGGCCAGCTCGCGGATCACATGCCGCAGCCGATGCAGCTGCTTTTGCCGCGCCAGCTGGGTCTCCGCCCGGCTCGCATATTGAATGTCCCTTTGGCGCCCCATGGCGGCCCACAGCGTCTGTGGCTCCGCCCCGCGCACCGGCCATAGCTGTACGGTAAATATCACCGAACTGCGGCGCGGATGATCGTCGAGCACGGCTTCGAGCGGTGTGTTCGAGCAGATGCCGCCGTCCCAGTAAGTCTCTCCGTCGATGCGCACGGCCGGGAAACCCGGTGGAAAAGCCGCCGACGCCATGACGTGCTCAATGCCCAGGGCGATGTCGCGATTGGTGAAGTAGCGCATCTGTCCGCTGCACACATTGACCGTACCGACGGTCAGCCGCGTGTGCTTCTGATTCAGGCAAGGAAAATCCACAAGCGAAAGGAGCGTCTCGCGCAAGGGCTCGGTCGCATAGAACCCGGCCCGTTCGACGCCGAGTTGCGCATGCAAGCCGAACCAGGCACCGGGATTAGGCGCGAAGAAGTTGGGGATGCCCTGCGTGACCGTGGCAAGGTCCGCGAGCTTGCTGTCGATCCCCGGCAGCAGCCTGGTCATATCGAACGGAGCGCGCTGGGCGACCAGCGCCCAGAACTGCCGCAGGCGGGCCAGCCGGTCCGCGGCCTTGTTGCCGGCGATAATCGCGCCATTGATCGCACCGATCGACGTGCCGATCACCCAATCGGGCTCGATCGCCGCTTCGTGCATCGCCTGGTAGACACCGCCCTGGTAGGCGCCAAGCGCGCCGCCGCCTTGCAGCACAAGCACTACCTGGCCGGGCATGTCCGCGCTGGACGGCTCGGGGATGCCTTGCTTGTCTTCACCGTCGCGCGCCTTGGTGTCCATGGTTTTCCCCTTTTGTCAGGCTGTTTCCCTGACCCGGTAAGGATCCAGGAGACCTGTCGGGCCGGGGAACTGGCGGTCTTGCGCGGCCCGTTGTCGTGCGTGGCCAGCTTTGAATCCTAGCACTTTGGTTTGATCTTTCCAGAGGCAACTTCCTGCTCACGGCGATATCCCCGAAGAACCACCGAATGGCTTTGGCCTGGCCCAAAATGTGAACTTCGAGTCCCGGCGACGGCGTCATAGCTGGGGCACCGCGCGCAGGACATGCCCGAGCACGGCCTGCGCAATCCCGGCCACAATGCGTTCCATCGTCTCCCCCGGCCCGAACACGGCGCGCACGCCAATGTCGCGCAATTGCCTGGCGTGGCTGGCGGGGATCACGCCGCCGGCGAAAACCGGTGTGCGCAGCCCGCGCTGGCGCAGGGCGTCGACCAGGCGGGGCAGCAGGTCCAGGTGGGCGCCGGCGAGCGTCGAGACGCCCAACGCGTCGAAACCACCCTGCGCGGCCAGCGCGGCAGCTTCGTCCGGCGTCTGGAACAGGGGTCCCAGCGTGACGGCAAAGCCGGCATCGGCGAGTGCCGCGGCCACCGCCTTCGCGCCACGGTCGTGGCCGTCCTGTCCCAGCTTGGCCAGCAGCATCCTCGGCGGGCGGCCCAAGCGCGCGTGCAGCTGGCGGACCTGCGCGCAGGCGGCTTCCCAGGCCGGCGCGGCGTCGCGCGCGGCGGCGTAGGCCCCCGCTGCGTAGGCCGGCACCATCGTGTAGCGCGGCCATACGTGCTCCAGCGCGCGCGTGCACTCGCCGACGGTCGCGCGGCAACGGATCGCAGCCAAGGTCAGCGCCAGCAGATTGCCTTGCCCGCAGCGCGCCGCTGTCGTCAGGGCATGCAGAGCCTGTCGCGCCGCCGTGCTGTCACGCCCTGCCCTCAGCGCCGCCAGCCGTTCGTACTGCTTCGCCCGGACCTGCCGTCCGTCGATCTCCAGGCAGCCTGGCGCCTCGTCGGCCACGGCCTGGTAGCGGTTGACGCCGACGATCACGCGCTGGCCGCCGTCGATCTCCGCCTGTGTCCGCACGGCGGCGCGATGGATCCGCCCATGCACCCAGCCCGACTCGATGGCCGCCAGTACCCCGCCGCGCGCGGCAATCTCCTCCATCAGCGCGCGCACCTTGCCGGCCACCTCGGCGGTCAGCGACTCCATCATGTAGGAACCCGCCCAGGGATCGGCCACCTCGCATAGGCCCATCTCATGCTGCAGGATCCGTTGCGTGTCCCGCGCCAGCCTGGCCGAATCGGCGCCGGGCAGCGCCAGGGCTTCGTCGTAGGCATTGGTGTGCAGCGATTGCGTGCCGCCGAACACGGCGGCCATCGCCTCCACCGTCGTGCGGACGATATTGTTCTGCGGCTGCGCCGCCGTCAGCGACCACCCCGAAGTCTGGCAGTGCGTGCGCAGCGCAGTGGCCCGATCCGTAGTGCCGCCGAGCCCGCGGACAATCTCGCACCACAACAGGCGGGCGGCACGCAGCTTGGCAATCTCAATGAAGAAATCCTTGCCCACGCCGAAGAAGAAGCTTAGGCGGCCGCAGAAATCGTCCACATCCAGCCCCCGCTCGCGGATCTGCCTGACGTACTCCTGCCCGTTGGCCAACGTCAGCGCCAGCTCCAGCACGGGGTCCGCCCCGGCTTCCTGGAAGTGGTAGCCGGAGATCGACATGCCGTTGAACTTCGGCGCATGGCGCGCCAGGTAGGCCACCACATCCGCGCAGATCCGCATCGATGGCCCGGGCGCGAAAATCCATGTGTTGCGGACCATGTACTCCTTGAGGATGTCGTTCTGGATCGTCCCGCTGAGTTGTCCGGGTGGGATGCCCGCTTCCTCGGCTGTCACCAGGAAGGCGGCCAGCACGGGCAGCACGGCCCCGCTCATCGTCATCGACACCGAGACACGGTCCAGCGCGATGCCATCGAACAGGCGCTTCATGTCCTCCACGGAATCGATCGCCACGCCCGCCATGCCAACGTCCGCCTGCGCCAATGCATGATCGGAATCGTAGCCGCGATGGGTCGGCAGGTCGAAGGCGACCGACAAACCCTGGGCGCCCTGCTCCAGCGCCTGGCGAAACGCCAGGTTGGAGGCGGTGGCATCGGCAAAGCCGGCATACTGCCGGATGGTCCACGGCTTGCCCGCGTACATCGAGCGATGTGGCCCACGCACGAACGGGGCCTCGCCCGGCAAGCTCCCGAGGTGTGGCAGCCCTTCCAGGTCGGTGGCGGTATAAACGGGCTTGAGCGGCACCGCGCGGCCCGCTTGCGACTGCTCGGCGTCAATGCTCATCGCACTCTCCACCGCTTGCGCGTCACGACATCGGCGATCTTCTCGCCATCGCCGCTTCGCCTGATCTCGCACCAGTGCGCGAGGCCGTCCTGCCGGATCTCCACGGCGGAAAACGACAACTCCAGCGTTTCGTCAAGGTTGACGTTGCCGTGGAAGAACAGGTCTCGCTCCGCTACCGTGGGTGGTTCCTCGAAACGCTTCCATTGCCACTCGGCACGATCGACAATGGCCTGGAAGTTGGCGAAGTAGAGCAGGTCCGCGCCATTGAAGTCGGTGTATGGGCAAGGCAGGTACCCGGCGGTGTGAGCGCCCTGGTGCCTGGCCTGTTCCAGGCCAAGATGCCGGCCCCAGTCTCCCGCGCGAAAGCGCTTGGCCAGTGCACCCATTTCCACCGCCGCTGCCGGCGGCGGCCCGTCCGCCGGCGCGTTGAACGCGGCCCTGACCACCGAGCGGTTGTCCCGCTCGCGCTGGCGCCGGATAAAGGTGGATACCATCGATACCTCCGCGCGTCTTGCACCCAGGCCATCGCCGTCATGCGTCAGTTCGTGCGTGCTGAAATGCCGCGCGCCGGCCACCCGCATCAACTGCGTGCTGACGGAAAACGCCGCGTTCTCGCCAAGCGCTTCGAGCGAAGCCTCCCGCACGCGGATCGCGGTGAAGGCCGCGTAGGACTTGTTGCCTTGCGCGTCCCGGAAATCCGGCAGCGCCTGGCCGGACAGTTTCGCCAGCCCCTGCCAGTGCAGGTCGCCGCACGCCTTGAGCAGCCAGTTCTCCGACAGGCCAGTGTAGGACAGGTTCGGCATGCCGGCGACATAGCTCGTGCGCGCGCGAAACATCTCAGGCCGCCAGTGCTTGCGCACCGCGCTTTTCGCGGACCAGGCCGGCCAGGTACTCGGCATCGCGGGCGATGCCGGAGAAGCGCCCGGAGCCCCAGGTGTGCAACCACGGCAGGCCAAGGAAGTACAGGCCAGCCTGCGCCGTCACGCCGCGCACGTGACCCGGATAGCCGCGCCCGTTGAAGACAGGCGCCTCCAGCCAGCCGAAATCCGGCCGGAAGCCGATGCACCAGACGATGGCGCCGATGCCGGCTTGCGCCAGGTCCAGTGCCCAGCGTTCCTCGCCCGGCGTCCATACCGGCGCATAAGTGCTGGGGGCCGGCGCGGCGATGCCGTGCTTGTCGATGTATTTGTCGATGCTGGCATTGATGCGATTGTAGGTGTCGTCCGCATCGTCGAGGTTGGCTTTCAGGTTCGGCGTGAAGCGCAGCTTGCCGTCATGGAAGTCTTCCAGCGAGCCGAACAACTCCATGCCTTCGGTGGCAAACCTGCGCAGGTCGATATCTCGCCCGCCATCGCGGCCGGTCACGTAGTGATTGGTGTTGTCGCGCACGCCTTCGCGCAGCGGATGCTCCTGCACCGGCATGTCGTAGTACTGCATGTCGGCCAGCCAGTCCACTACGTCGCGGCCACGGTAGAAGCGCGCGCAGCGCGGCGCCTGGCCAACGGCCAGGAACACTTTGCGGCCCGCCAGGTGCAGGTCCTCCGCGATCTGCGCGCCGGACTGGCCGGAGCCCACCACCAGCACGCCGCCCTCCGGCAGGGCTTGCGGGCTGCGGTACTCGGAGGACTGGATCTGCCGGATGCCGGCGGGCAGGCGCTCCGCCATGCGCGGCACGATCGGCCTGTGATAGCCGCCGGAGGCCACCACCACCTGCCCCGCGGTGAAATCGCCTTGCGTGGTGCAGACAAGGTAGCCACCCTGCTCCAGCGGCTTCACGCGACGGACCTCGGTATGCTCCAGCACGGGCGGGTTCACCATGCCGATAAAGCCGTCAAGGTAGGCGGTGATCTCGTCCTTCTTCATGAAGCCGTGGGGATCGTCGCCCCGGTAGGGATAGCCCGGCAGGGCGCACTGCCAGTTCGGCGTGACCAGGCAGAAGGCATCCCAGCGCTGGCTGCGCCAGGTGTGGGTGACGGTGTGCTTCTCCAGCACGAGATGGTCGATGCCGGCCTGCTTGAGGTAATAGCTCATGGAGAGGCCGGCCTGGCCGCCGCCGACAACGATGACGCTGTAGTGTTTGGGGGAGGTGGCCGCGGCCGGGGTTTCGCTGAGGGTGTCAGACATGATGCGTCCTTTGTTTATTGCTGTGCAGCCTTGGGTCATCGAACCCCGGCGTAATTTGAGCCACCACTGGTTTGCATCACGCTAACGGCCGAAGCCAAGCACGCGCACCGTGGCGCCCGGCTGCGCGCCGAAGCGCGCGGCGGTGTTCTCGATCTGCTCAAGCTGGTCCATCGCGGAGGAGCACGCATAGCCATACTTCGCCCTGACGCGCTCCGAAGCGCCCGTCAGCGCCTGCCTGGCAAGCCGCATGAACACCTCCAGCGCATAGTCCTGCCCCGCAACGAAGAACTCGCTGACCACCGACGACGGGGAATAGCAAGTGACTTCGGTCTGATCGGGCCAACGTACCCGGAAATAGGTGACTGGCATGGCCGCTCCTCAGGCATCGGTCAGGGTGGCATCCCGCGCCGGGGAACCGGCCTGCGGGACGATGAATGCATTGCGCGCGAAGTCCCACAGCAGCGCGCTTTCGCCAGCGCCACTGACCGACACCTGCCGCGAGTCGTCGATGACGCCGATCTCCGCGCAGGCAATGTCACGCGCCCTGAACCGGTCGCTCACGCGCTCCACGTCTTGCTCGCACACGGCCAGCAGGAACCCATAGCTCGGAAACGCCGTGAGCCAGCGCTCCAGCGGCACCCCCGCCGGTGCCGGCACGCGGTGCAGGTCGATCCGGGCGCCTACGCTCGAGCACTCCAGCAGCATCAGCGCCGTGCCCAGGGTGCCGGCCATGCTGATGTCCTTGGCCGCGGCGCACAGGCCGTCCTCGGCCAGCGCGGGCAGCAGTTCCAGGTCGGCCCGCAGCCGCGCACCCGGCGCCCCGGTGGAGGCGTTCCAGTAAGGATACGGCTCGGCAAAGGCGCCGCGCAGGTCGACCGCCATCAGTAACCGGTCACCGGGTCGCGCCGCGAAGCTGGAGAGCAGGCTGCGCGCGCGGCCGACGATGGCCACCGCGAGCTGCCCCTGATTGCTGCGCGCGTTGCTGTGGCCGCCTACGATCGGCACGCCATAGGCCGCCGAAGCCGCAGCCATGCCCTTGAGCACTTCGGCGGCTTGCGCCACGCCCTGGCTCCAGATGGCATCCACCACCGCCAGCGGGCGGCCACCCATCGCATAGATATCGCTGACGTTGACCATCACCGCGCTGTAACCCGCGAACCACGGCTTGGCATGGATGAACTCGCTGACCATGCCCTCGATGGCGAACAGCAGGTAGCCGTCGTGATCCGCAATGGCGGCGCAATCGTCGCCCACCGCAACGGCCTGTCCCAGATCGTGCAGCCCGCCCGGCAGCGCGTTGCCCAGCGACGACAGCACGCCGGCGATATCGGTCTTGTGGCCGAAGCCGCGGCTCGCGCGCAGGCTTTCCACGATTTGCGCGACGTTCATGTGCCGCTCCTGCCCAGCGTCGAGATGCCGATACGCGGCGTCAGGCAGGCCGGGTAATAGTCCAGGTTGGCCTGCATCAGGTGGTGCGAGCGGCCCAGCAGGGTTTCCTCCGCCAGCACGTTCCAGTGCAGACGGCGGAACAGCGGCACGTTCTGGCTCTGAACGTGCGCGAGGAATTTCGTGCAACCCAGTCCGTGCGCGCTGCTGACCGCGAGTCTGATCAGCGTGGCGCCGATCTTGCCGTGGCTGCGGTAAGCCGCATGCACGGCGAGCCGGGAGCCCCACCACACGCCTGGCCCGGCCTCATGAATGCGCACCGTGCCGACCACCATCCCGGGGCCGTCCACCTCGCATGTCATCGCTACCAGCAATTGCGCCGTGTCATCGGTCTCGTCGCGGTCGTCGCCGACGAAGATGCCCTGCTCGTGGCAGAACACCGCCCGGCGCAATGCCATGGCTTGCTCCGCCTCCCATTGCGCCCCAACCCAGCGGATGCGCAGTGCAGTCGCGGCGGGCACCTCCACGCAAAGATCGTCGTTCATGCCGCCACCTCTTCATAGGAGGACAGTGAGGAGCACGCGCCGCACTTGCCGCAGCCCGCCTTGATATCCGCCGAGCGCATCCCCGCCGCGCCGATCATGGCGCCGAGCGGCTTGAGGACCGACTTCATGAACTCGGGGGACGGCGCCGGATGATCTTCCAGCGGCGTGCCCGTGATGGGCACGAAGGGCACCACGAAGGGATAGACGCCAAGCTCCACCAGGTCCCGCGAGATCGACAGGATGGCCTGCGCGCTGTCGCCGAGCCCGGCGAGGATATAGGTGCTCACCTGCCCCCGACCGAACACCGCGACCGCGGCCTTGAACGCTTCCATGTATCGGCTGATGGGCACCGCCGCCTTGCCGGGCATGATCCGCTCGCGCAAGGCAGGCGTTACCACTTCCAGGTGCATGCCCAGCGTATCGATGCCGGATGCCTTCATGCGGTCGAACCAGCGGTCGTCGTCCGGCGGTTCGCATTGCGCCTGGATGGGCAGGTCGACGGCCGCCTTGATCGCGAAGGCGCTCTCGCAAAGAATGTGGGCGCCGCGGTCTGGCGTGGGCGGCGTGCCGGTGGTCAGCACCATATGCTTGACGCCATCCAGCAGCACCGCGGCTCGCGCCACTTCGGCCAGTTGCTCCGGCGTCTTGCGGGCAATGGTGCGCCCGGCGGCGAGCGATTGCCCGATCGCGCAGAACTTGCAGGTCTTGCGCCGGCTTTCGTAACGGATGCAGGTCTGCAGCACCGTGGTGGCGAGTACATCCGCGCTGTGCAGCGTGGCGATATGGGAGTACGGCACGCCATCCAGCGTCTGCAGCCCGTAGAAGCGCGGCGCCTTGGGAAAGCTGATATTCGCAATCGGGATGGTGCCCCGCATCAGCGCGCTGGTGCCCGTGCCATCCGGCGACGAAGCCACGAAGGGCGAATGCCAGGCGGTATTGGTATGCACCGGCACCATGATGGTCACGCCATCAATGGTCACCGCCTTGTGGTCGGACGGACCCGCACCGCCGCGCCGGCTGGCGGCGCCCGCCGACGGATCCAGCAGGCGCAGCCCTACCGATTGCAGCTCGGTCCGCAAGTCAGTTACCGACAGCCGGCTCGAGGCCGACATCATCTCGCTGGAGTTCATGCTGGGTGCTCCCGTGGAAGTTGGAGAAGGCGGCGGCCATGGGCGAAGCCGTCGCCGCCGGCCGATCGTTGATGGCGAGGCTGAGCAATTCGGGCCGGGCGTAGTGCCCCACCGAATCCATCATTCGCTTGCGCTTGGTGATGAGCGACATATCCAGGTCGGCAATCACCATGCCCTCGCCCTCGCGCAGCGCAGGCGCCAGGTGCTGGCCCTCCGGCGACACGATGGCGGTGTTGCAGCCACCGCGCAGGGCCTTTTGCAAAGCGGGGTCGGTGGTCACCGAGGCGATCTGCTCGTCGCTCAGCCAGCCGGTGGCGTTCACCACGAAGCAGCCGGACTCCAGCGCGTGATGGCGGATGGTGACTTCGATCTGCTCGGCAAAAATGGGCCCGACCAGCGAGCCGGGGAACTGGCTGCAATGGATTTCCTCGTGCTGCGTCATCAGCGCGTAGCGGGCCAGCGGGTTGTAGTGCTCCCAGCAAGCCAGCGCGCCCACGCGGCCGATGGCGGTGTCCGCCACTTTCAGGCCAGCCGCGTCGCCCTGGCCCCAGATCATCCGTTCGTGGAAGGTCGGCGTGATCTTGCGGCGCTTGAGCACAAGGCGGCCATCGGTATCGAAGATCAGTTGCGTGTTGTAAAGACTGCCGTGGTCGCGCTCGTTGACGCCGAGCACCACCACCATGCCGTACCGGCGCGCGCGCTCGGACACGGCATGGGTGACGGGGCCGGGCACCACCACCGCCTGCTCGTACAGGCGCATATGGTCGCTGCCGGATTGCACGGGCGGCCGTACGAAGGAGAAGTACGGGTAGTACGGCAGGAAGGTTTCCGGAAAGACGATGAGCTGCACGCCTTCCCGCGCGGCGCGGTCGATGGCCTCGCAGACCTTGCCGAGGGTGCCTTCGCCATGCTCGAGGTCCGGTGAGATCTGGACCGCGGCCGCGCGCACAATGCGTTTCTGTGACATGGTGGTGCCCGCCTTTTTCTATCTATCTCTTTAAACCGTCCAGGTATCCAGGATCAGCGCGTTCTCTTTACGGTGGATCAGCTTCAGGTCCAGCACATCGAGCGGGCTGATCGGGCGGATGCCTTCGATCAGCGAGGCTTCGCCGTGGCCATAGAGCGCTTGCAGCGCGAAGCGGCAGGCGTACACCTTGCCGCCCTCTTCCATGAACTTGGTGATCTGCTTGTTGAAGTTGAGATGGCCGGCGAAGGCTTCGTCGCCCAGCGTGGGAAAGCCGCGTTGCAGGCCGAGCGTCACGCCCGGGCCGTACAGCAGGATGGAAGTCTCGAAGCCCTTGCGTTGCAGGCGCGTAGCCTGCAGCAGGTTGACGAAGCCGATCGAGCCCTCGAAGGCGACCGTGTGGAAGGTGACCAGCGCTTTCTCGCCCGGATCCGCCTTCACGTCCTCGAAGACCTTCTCTTCGTAGTCGACCAGGAAATCGCCCTTCTTGTGGGCCGGTTTGTTGACTGCGGGCATGCTGTGCTCCATAGGGTAGGTGGGTCAGTCGATCGATCGATCGATCGGCCGGGGGGCCGACACCACTCCTTGAGCATGGCTCATGCCATCTGTCCTGCCGATCAATGCAATCAATTAGCGATCAAGTCGGGATTCGCCCATTGATTGCATGGATGATTTTCCGCATCGCGGAATCGGGGACAATCGGGGGACGATTGCTTGTGCAGTGGCCGGTACAGGCCAACTTGGGGCATGCACCGAGGCGGAGCGCGCCAGCGCCGCCCTGGCGCCCGGAAGCGGTGCAATCGACCGATCACGCACCATCATTGAGAAAACAAAAATACGATCATTTAGATAAAAACAAGCAATCATTGTGATAGCCTGCTGCCTCGGTACCTGAACGCATGAATCGCCTGGAGCCCGCGATGTCCGGTCTTGCCAGCCACTGGCTGAAACGCCTCTCCGAGAGCGCCAAACCCGCCTACCTGATGATCCCCGACCTGATCGAGGAGGATCTGGCAAGTGGCCGCCTGCAGGCCCGCGACCGCCTGCCGGCGCTGCGCGACCTGGCCGATGCGCTGCAACTCAACTACACCACCGTGGCGCGCGCGTACGCGGAAGCGCGCAAGCGCGGGTTGATCGATGCCAAGGCAGGGAGCGGCACTTTTGTGCGGGGGCGTCCGCCGGCGCTGCCGCTGCGCGCGGGCACCGGTGCCGAGATGACCATGAACATGCCGCCCGAGCCGCCGGTGCTGACCACGCGGCTGCGGGAATCGGCATCGCACCTGATGGGCGCCACCGATCCCTACAGCCTGCTGCGCTACCAGGATTTCGGCGGCACGCCGGCCGACCGCGCGGTCGCCACGGAATGGCTCAAGCGCTACGTGCCGGCCTGCCGCGCGGATGCGGTGCTGATCTGCCCCGGCATCCACAGCGCGCTGGTGGCGCTGGTATCGCTGCTGGCCCGGCCCGGGCAGACGATCTGCCTGGATACGCTGGCCTACCCCGGCATCAAGGCCATCGCCACCCAGCTTGGCGTGCAGTTGCAAGCCCTGCCCAGCGACGAGGAAGGCCCTCTTGGCCCGGCGTTCGAAACCCTGTGCAAGACGCAAAAGCCGAGCGCGCTGTACTGCAACCCGACGCTGCAGAACCCCAGCACCAAAACCATGCCACAAGGACGGCGCGAGATCCTCGCGGATATCGCCCTGCGCTACAGCGTGCCGATCATCGAGGACGACGCCTACGGCATGCTGCCGCAGCGCACGCCCGATGCCATGGCCACGCTCGCGCCCGAACTCACCTACTACGTAACGGGCCTGTCGAAGTGCTTTGGCGCGGGACTGCGCATTGCCTTTATCAAGGGCCCCACCGCACGCCAGGCCCAGCGGCTGGCCGGCACCTTGCGCGCCACCACGGTCATGGCAAGCCCATTCAATACCTTGCTGGCCACGTCATGGATCAAGGACGGCACGGCGGAAGACATGCTCAAGGCGATCCGCGCCGAGAGCGTGGCGCGGCAGCTGGTGGCTCGCGACGTCCTCGCGGGCCGGCCTTATGACGCCGACCCGGAAGGCTTCCATCTCTGGCTGCCGGTTCCGCGGGACAGCGGATGGCGCCCGTCCGAGCTGGCGTTGCACCTGCGCTCGCGCGGCATTGGCGCGGTCTCTAGCGCGGCCTTCTCCACCGACGGCAACCCGCCGGACGCGATCCGCATCTGCCTGGGCGGACCGGGCGACCGCGACGAGATCGAAGAGTCGCTGCAGATCGTGGCGGATACGCTGGACGATCCGCATCATCTGCATTCGGCGATGCTGTAACAGCCATGCCACGGGCGCGTGCCCGCCTCTACAGCAGCAAGTGATACGCTCAGGCGCCGGAATGCCCGGGCTCCCGCAGAGGGATCGCAAACGGGCTGAATCGCTGCTCGCACCGCGCCGCCGTCATTGAGCGCAAGCCTATGCAGGAAGTGTGTGATGCCGTCGGCGGACGGTGCGCCGCACATGAGCGCTCTTGCCACGCGTGCGCCGGACTTCGCCCGGCGCCCCGCACAGAAGTCCGACGAACCTATTTTCTTTCTGCCGCGTTCACCAGGCATTCAGACAGCTTGTCGAAATGGCGTAACGCCGCCTGCGTCAATTCGACCTGCTTGCGTCGCGTGTCTTCCGTGTCTGTCAGCATGATCCAGCCCTTCTCGCGCATGGATTTCAGGCGGGCATGCAGCGTTGCGGGCGAACCAAGCTCGCTCTTTGCCATCATGTCCCTGACCGAGAGTCGCTCCTGAGCCTGGCTTGCACGGGCAATCAATCCAAGAATGCGTTCCTCAAGAGGATCGAGCGCTGGCAACGAAGGAAGACCTCGCAATGCCTCCGCGAGCTGGAGAAAGCGCAAGTAGATGTCTGCCGGACGTGTCAAGACTGAGGCCCCGGAAAAATGGATCGCTGCAAATGGATCGCCGCTTACTGTGCGCGGATTCAATTATCATCGATGCCCAAGTTATCAACGCACTACCGCATTCTACCCTGATGCCCAATTTCCGCCTGCAGCTAAGTATGGTTCTCGCCACAAACATACTTTTCGTCCTGATGCTGGCGCTTAACGAGTGGCTCTTCCGGGAGTTGGAGTTCGTGCCGGGCATCAACTGGATCTACTTGCCGGCAGGGATGCGGCTACTCTGCACATTGCTGTTTGGCGGGGCGGGTGCGGTGGGATTGCTGATCGTTTCGTGGCTGGTAAGCTTCCTCTACTTCTTCCCGGACGACTTCTCTCGCTCATTCATGGGAGGAATCATCGCGGCGGTTGCACCCTATCTTGTCTATCGGCTTGCCCAACACATCTTCGGCTTGCGCGCGTCGCTTGCAAACTTGACCTCAAAGCGGCTACTGGCCTGCGTTTTGGCTTATTCGATTGCAAGCCCGCTGCTGCACCACATCTGGTTTGCGCTACGTGGAGACAGTGGCAACCTGATACAAGGCTTCCTGATCATGTTCGTCGGTGATCTGACCGGGACACTGATTGTGATTTACACCCTGAAGGGATTACTCGCTTTGTTGCCCCTCATGGTTGCCCGAGCCCCGCTCAACAACAAATAGATATGGATATCGCCATGCCCGGGAAGACTTTGCCTTGGGTCGTTGATCCAACGTCTACATGAATTGAGCAATGTATTTCCCCAGGGCTTCCTGCAACACGTCGGAATTCAGCCCCGAGGCACCGGCGAGCGGTGGACATATCAGCAAGGCGCCAGGCCCTTCGATGTGTACACTTATTGGCTTGCCCAAGTCTGCCGGTTGCAGGACGTGCTTCGATTCCTTGGCGCCGGTAAAACCAAATGCGCACAGGAAATCGTCCGAGTTACGCGTACCCAGGCAAACGATGACTTTGGGCTGCATACGCTTGCGCAACTCAGCCATGAATTTGAAACGCCTGCCTTCACGACAGAGCGCAAAGTAGCGCCCCTGAGGCGTCAGCGCTGGTTGATTCCAATGTGCCCTGGCCCAGCTTCTCGTGCCGATTTCGCCCGCAGGCAACGGGAACAAGGAAAGCTTGAACTCCCAGCCTGATGCGCCATAGAGGTGGCGGTCAAAATATTGCTTCGAATCACACCCGCCAGAATCCGCTCTTCCATTGCGTGCCGCCGCCACGATACGCGCGATCTTTTGCTGCGTAGCCAAACGGGGCAGGATCTCTCGATGCCGCAGCCGGAAATCCGCGTCCCAGGCAAGGGGCGCAGATACAGGTGACAGTGGACTCGCAAGCGGAACTGCTTCGCCATGTGATTTCACATCGCAGAACCATAGGTCAGCGGAGGGATTACCTTCCATGCCGACATAGGAGCCAAGGTATGCATCGAGAGACTGACTTGAGACGGGCACTTGCGGATGCCTCTGCAAGTCTTCCAACTCGTTGCCCCCTTCCACTGTCCCCATCCAGTTCGCAGGAGCAATCGTCTCTTTTGGCTCTGAATACTGCGGCCGGTCGCTGACCACAGGCCACACTTGCTGCGCTACACCCCGGTCACTCATGCTGCCCCTTGGTAATTGCTACGCCCAGGATATCCAGACCTGGGCGTCTGACGCCAAGCAATGCTGCGTCTCTTTTATTTTTGATATAAAAATTATAGCAATATTGGATGCAAGGAGGCACCACCAAACATCAAGGAGCGGCAGACGGCCAAAACATTTGGTGTAGAAACAACGGCTACGAACGCCTACCGTTCGGGACGGAACGCAAGGGCGCTGCCTGGACTAGGCGAGCAGCCGGCCCAGCGTTGCCACCGCGATGGTGAGCGCGCCGAGCAGCAGGTTCAGGCCCACTGTCTGCCTGATGCGGCCCAGGGCGGCGCCCGCGGCCTTCCAGTCCTGCGCGTCGACGGCACGGCGGAGTGCGCCGTAGGGGCCAAAGTACACATAGGCAAAGATCGCCATCATGACCAGGCCCATGCCGAACATGGCATGCCAATGCCTGGGAGCGGCGGCAAACCCGACCCCGGCAAGCATGGATGCGCCACTGACGGCGATCAGCGCGACCGCCACCCAGACCCAGGCCAGGAAGCGCGCTAATACGGCACGCCACAGGCGCAGCCGCTGTGGCGGCTCAAGCAGGGTGCCAGCAGCAGGGCGCAGGCAGACATAGGCGAAGAACATGCCGCCCACCCACAGGGTGACGCCGGCGATATGCAGGAAGCGGAGGATGGGATCGAGGGTCATGGGTAGGGATTTCCTGCCGGCGGGCCGCCGGACGGTTAGCGGATGACAGTTGACTGTTGACTGTTGACTGTTGGGGGAATGCCGCATTCTAGCCCCAGAAAGCCACATGCGCCCGAAAAAGCCAACGATAAGGCACGCAGGTCTGCGTAGTGGTAGCGGCAACAGCGGGACGGCCCGCCACTTCTGCTAACCTACCATCCGGGTCAGTCGCCCGCGGCGGAGGATGGGCAGCCGGGACGGAAGCGCCGGCGATCGGACAGACCGGGCAAACCGAAGAACTAGATACTCATGCGGCACTCCTTAAAGTACCGGGTTGCTTTGGCCACGGCTGTGGTGGTGACCTTCATCATCCTGGCGCGCGCGCTGTTCGCCCAGTTCTACGCCCTCCACAGCATCAAGGCAATGCGGCAGGCGCAGCAGGAGACGCTGGTCAAGCTGGTCGCGGAACAACTCGATGACAAGTTCGAGACGCGGGCTGACGACTTGCGCCGCCTGGCGCGCCAGCTGGCGCCCATGCTCGGGCACGCGCCCGCGGACATGAGGCGCTTCGCGGCCCAGGCCGTGGTCATGCCGCAAATCTTCAATGCCGTGTTCCTGGTATGGCCCGATGGGGATATGGCGTTCAGTACCGCCGTACCCGGCGGCCAACGCATCCATCTCGCCGACCGCGACTACTTCCGCGAAATCCTCAGCGGTTCGGAGTTTGCCGTGTCCGACCCGCTGCGCGGACGGACGACCGATTCGCCGGGCGTTGTGCTGGCTGTTCCCCTGCGAGGCCCGGATGGGAAGTTGCTCGCGGTGGTCGGCGGCGTGCTGAATTTCACGGAGAGCAACTTCCTCGGCCAGCTGGCGCACAGCCGGGTTGGCCTGACCGGCAGCTACTGCCTGGTCTCCTCCGGCACGAACCCACGCTATGCGATACACCCCGACCAGTCCAGGATATTGACGCCGGCCAGGGCGCTCGACGAGACCTGCGGGCTCGAAGCACCGCATTCCGCCTGGGAAGCACTCGATCCCACGCAACCCATCGTGGCGCGCTACCTGCTTGAATCCAATGGCTGGCATGTGGTTTCGGTCCTGCCGGCCGAAGAGGCGTACGCGCCCCTGTTCGAGGCGCGCCACAAGGCGGTCGTGGCCGCGGGCCTTTCGCTCGTCGTGGCCGCGCTGCTGATGTGGCTGGTGATACGGCGCCTGCTGGCGCCGCTGGAGTTGCTGCATCGCGTGGTGGGCGAGGTGCCCAAGGATCCCGCCGCGCTGGCCTCGCTGCCGACCGGCCGCAATGACGAGATCGGCGAACTGGCCACCACCTTCGGCGCGGTCATGCGGCAACTGTCCGAGCGGGAAGCCGCACTCTCCGCCGCCAAGGATCGTGCCGCCGAGAGCGAGAAGCGCATCGAGGCCATTGCCAACCATGTGCCCGACTTCGTCTCGTTCATCGACATGAACGAGCGCTATGCCTTCGTCAACGAGGCCTATGCGAAGCGCTTCGACCTGCCGGTGCGGCAGATCGTCGGACTCACGGTACGCGAACTGTGGGGCACGCCGGCCTACGTGGCATCGAGACCTTACCTGGAGCAGGCCTATCTGGGGACGCCGGTGACCTTCAGCCTGGAAGGCATCGACGGCGCCGAGTATATGGAAGTCACGTACCAGCCCGCATGGAACGACGGCAAGGACACGGTCCAGGGGCTGTATATGTTCGCGCGGAACGTGACCAGCGAGCGCCAGAAATTGCGCAGCCTGGAAGCGCAGACGCTGACTGACCACCTGACGGGCCTGCTCAACCGCAAGGGTTTCGACCGGCGCATGGCCGAGGCCATGGCCCGCGCCAGCGCCAACCGGGTCAACGCCGCTCTCTTGCTGGTGGATGTCGACGATTTCAAGACCATCAACGACACCTATGGGCATGCCGTTGGCGACCAGTTGCTGGCAGCGTTCGGCGAGCGCCTTTCCGCCTGCGCGCGCAATGGCGACGCGGTGGCCCGGATCGGCGGCGACGAATTCGGCATCGTGCTGGAAGACGCGTTCAATACGGCAATGCTGGAACGCATCGCCCAGGCCATCGTGCATACCGCCACGCGCGCGCATTTCATCGACGGCCATACCATCGTGTCGACCGCCAGCGTGGGCATGGCCATTCATTACCCCGAAGACGGCCAGACCGTGAACGAACTCTTCATGCGCGCCGATATGGCGCTCTATGAAGCCAAGCGCAGCGGCAAGGCCAGGTACACGCCGCCCACGCCGAGCAGCGCCGTCTAGCGCAGCTTGCCCCGGGCGGTCCTCGCCAGCCACAATGCGGGATGGCGGTACGCATGTGCCGCCATCCCGCCCGCGCACCAACCCCCGAGGATGACGCCGTGACCGACCCGATCCTGATCCGCCCCGCCGAGCCAGGCGATTTCAAAGCGTGGAAGGTGCTTTGGGATGGCTACAACGCCTTCTATGGCCGCAAGGAAGAGACGGCGCTGCCGGCCGAGATCACCCTGATGACGTGGTCGCGCTTCTTCGACGCCTATGAGCCCATGCACGCMCTGGTGGCGCAGCGCTCCGGCCAGTTGCTTGGCCTGGTGCATTTCCTGTTTCATCGCAGCACCATCCAGATCGGCCCGAGCTGCTATCTGCAAGACCTCTTCACGACCGAGGCGGCGCGCGGGGCCGGCGTGGGCCGCGCGCTGATCGAAGCGGTCTATCAGCGCGCGCAAGCCGCCGGTGCAAAGCGGGTTTACTGGCAGACGCACGAAACCAACACGACGGCGATGAAGCTTTACGACAAGGTCGCGGAAAAGTCCGGGTTCGTGGTGTATCGCAAGCCAGGCTAACCGGTCGGACTGACTATGTGAGTCGATCCGTGGTTGAGCAGACATCGCCCTCTGGCGGCCTGGACACTGTTTGAACATTAAAGCAATGGCGCCCAAGACCCCAGTCGACAGGTTCCTCAAATCGCTTGACAACACAAGAAAACTTGCGAACCGCCCCCCGTTTTTTGGGTCGTGTTATCCACAAATACTGTGGATAACAGGGGGCGCGCTCCCCGCAAACCGGCATGCAGTCGCCAATCCAATCGGACTGCCTATTGTTTCAGCAACTTGTAGGATTTGTGGCACATTGATGTCACATTCGTGACGGCGAGCGTGCCGGCCCAAGCGGCAGCGTTCGCTGAGTGAACATTCTTTCTTCCTTTTTTCCGTTTTCCGTCGCTTCCTTTTCTCTTGCGCTCTCCCTCGCGCGCCCGCTCGGGACTCTTGCCCCGGCCCCCGGATCCCCGCCCGGCCCCTTCGGCCCCCTGACCGGGACTCTCGCCTCATGGTTACCGCACGGTCCGTGGCCGACAATACCTGCTCGCTTAAGACCTGCACCGCCGCGCCACGCGATGCCGTTGAAGGAGGAGAGTCATGGCATTGAGGCAGCCGCGGGACGAGGGAGGACGCAGAAGGACATAAGGGCACAAGGGAATCAGTCATGCGCAGCGCCCCGCCCATGGATGGGATGGCCGCCGGTTCGCGTTGCGCTTATCGCCGTTGCACGGCCAGGGCGGTCACGTGCATCCAGGCGCTACCCGAGGAGATTGCCCACAAAAAAGGACTTGCCGGATATGGCCATGCCAGCACCGGCACGCCTGCTGGAGTCAGATATGCCTATGTATCTTGCGACCCTGCTCACCGCTGCCGCGTTGGCTGCAGGCCCTCTCTGCGCAGCCCAGGCCAACGCGGGCGTGGGTGACGTGGCTACGGCCAGCGTACACACGCACACCGGCCCGCGCGACGCCTTCACCGACGGCGCACGCTCCGCGCAAGCCGGGGGCATGGCGCCGGCAACGCTCGGCCGCCAGGGGTTTTCAGCATGCGTGTCCCGACCCTTCGATCCCTACCAGGATGGCATGCGCAGCGGCCAGACCGATCCGTACGCAAGCGGTGGAGAGTGCCTTGCAGCCCTGCAACCCATTGGACCGGCCACCGCGCCTGGCACCGGCCGCGCGGCATAGCAGCGAGTCTTCGCCATGGACAGGAGCCGGCGGCGCGGCCGGCTCGCAACACGGAGTGGAACGTCATGCGTGGCACCCATGCACACGGCAACAACTTGCCACGCGTGACACCTCCCGACTGGAAAGACCTGCCCGGCGCTTCTTGCCGAACACGGCACGTTCACCCAGGTTTTCCTTTGCTAAGCTAGGTGAAGCACGCGGTGCACCTCACGCGGCAGCCGTGCTTTGGCCTGTCGCGCCGGCAACACTTGCCCGCGTGGACACCCATGCCTACGCGCAAGCAACAGATCCGCCTATGCACCAGTCCGGATGGCGTGCGCCTCGCTTACGCCATCAGCGGCCAGGGGCCGCCGCTGGTCAAGGCGGCGAACTGGATGAGCCACCTGGAGTTCGATGTGGGGAGCCCGGTATGGAGCCATCTGCTCAACGAACTCTCGCATTGCCACACGCTGGTGCGCTATGACGAGCGCGGTTGCGGCTTGTCCGACCGCGATGTCGAACTGTCTTTCGAGGCATGGCTGCAGGATCTGGAGACCATCGTCGAAGCCACCGGCGTCGATCGCTTCCCGCTGCTGGGTATCTCGCAAGGCGCGTCGATCGCGGTCGCCTTCGCGGTGGCGCATCCCGATCGGGTCAGCCACCTGATCCTGCATGGCGGCTATGCGCGCGGCAGGCTCAAGCGGGCGCTCGACCCGCGCCTGCGGGAGGAGGCCGAGCTGATGAACCGGCTTGCCGAGATCGGCTGGGGCCAGGAGAATCCCGCCTTCCGCCAGTTCTTTACCACGCAGTTCATCCCGGGCGGCAGCGCCGAGCAGCACCGCTGGTTCAACGAGCTGGAACGGGTGTCGACCTCGCCCGCCAACGCGGCGCGCTTCATGCGCATCTTCAACGATATCGATGTGGTGTCCCTGCTGCCCCAGGTGTCCTGTCCCACCCTGGTACTGCACGCGGTGCACGATGCGCGCGTGCCCTTCGACGAGGGCCGGCTGATTGCCAGCCTGATTCCCGGCGCCCACTTCGTCCCGCTGGAAAGCGATAACCACCTGCTGCTGGAGACGGAACCGGCCTGGCAGCGCTGGCTCGACGAGGTGCACGCCTTCCTGCCCGCCACGCCGCCCAGCGCGGACCTTGTCTTCACCATGCTGACCCCGCGCGAGCGCGACATCGTGGAGCTGATCGCGCAAGGCCGCGACAACGCGCAGATCGCCGCGCATCTTGGCCTGAGCGAGAAGACCGTGCGCAATCACATCACCAGCGTGTTCGCCAAGCTCGAAGTGGAAAACCGCGCGCAGGCCATCGTGCTGGCCCGCACGTCGGGCTTTGGCCAGCTTGGCCCATAGCGCGGCCCGGCAGTGCGCATGGACGAAAACGATGCACTGGGTCGAACCGATCAAACCGATCAAACCTGTTGCAGATAGCTGCCGAAGCGAGCGCGGATCTGGTCGAGATTAGCGAGCGTGCCGGACAGATGCCGGCGCAGGCTGGCCTGCGCCGCTTCGGCATCGCCCCGGGCGATCGCATCGACAATGGCGGTGTGGTCCGCCACGACGGCATTTGCCTTGCCGGCGATCGGCAGGTGCAGGCGGCGCAAGCGATCCAGGTGGCCGCTCTGGCGGCGCACCAGCATCCACAGGTCCGGCACGCGCGCGGCCTCGTACATCTGGCGGTGGAAGGCCTGGTCGAACAACGAGAGCTCGGCAAAGTCCCGCGCCGCGAGCATGGCCTGCTGCCGCGCCACGCTAAGGCGCAGCCGTTCGATCAGCGCCGGATCGGGTTCTTGCGCAAGGGTACGCACGATTTCCACTTCCACCGAGCGCCGCAGGAAATGCGCCTGCTGCGCCGCCGCAACGCTGATGGCGCTGACCACGGTGGCGTGCTGCGGGAAGATGTCGACCAGTCCTTCCTCGCTCAGCCGCATCAGCGCATCGCGCACCGGCGTCTGGCTGATGCCGTATTGCGTGGCGAGATCGGCGCGCGACAGCACCGTGCCGGGGGGTAGCGTCATCGCGATGATCATGTCCCGCATATGCTCGAACACCTGCGGTGCGGCATGCCGCGTGCGGTCGAACTGGAAATGCATCTGGGGAGGGGACAGGGTGGCTTCCATCTGGTGATCGGGTTTCTACGGCAGGAGTGCAGCTGCGCACACAAAGTTGTGTGGTCGCGCCGCATTGGGTTGTCATTGGGTCATTCTAGTGGAAAGATTTCCGGTTTGACACACTAATATATTAGTGCTTTAATGGCCTGCATGAGATCAGTTGTCGTATCTCCCGTGAGGCGACGGTCCCGATAACAACACCATGGAAGTGACAATGACGTCCCGAAAGAAGACGCCTGACACACTGCGCAGCGCGCGCTGGTTTGCCCCCGACGACCTGCGCTCCTCCGGGCACCGCTCGCGCATCATGCAGATGGGCTACGCGCCCGACGAATGGCTGGACCGCCCGATCATCGCGATCATCAATACGTGGTCCGACATCAATCCCTGCCACTCCCACTTCAAGCAACGCGTGGACGACGTCAAGCGCGGCATCCTGCAGGCGGGCGGATTTCCCATCGAACTCCCCGCCATCTCGCTGTCGGAAAGCGCGGTCAAGCCAACCACCATGCTGTACCGGAACATGCTGGCGATGGAAGCCGAGGAACTGATCCGCTCCCATCCCATCGACGGCGCGGTGCTGATGGGCGGCTGCGACAAGACCACGCCCGGCTTGCTGATGGGCGCGTCCAGCGCGGGCGTGCCGGCCATCTATGTGCCGGCCGGCCCGATGCTGCGCGGCAACTGGAGGGGCAATGTGCTGGGCTCGGGCTCGGACGCGTGGAAGTTCTGGGACGAGCGCCGCGCCGGCAACATCAGCAAGACGGAGTGGATCGGCATCGAGGGCGGCATCGCCCGCAGCCACGGCACCTGCATGACGATGGGCACCGCCAGCACCATGACTGCCATTGCCGAGGCCATCGGCATGACGCTGCCAGGCGCCTCCTCGATCCCGGCCGCCGACGCCAATCACATCCGCATGTGCTCCGAGGCCGGACGGCGCATCGTGGACATGGTGTGGGAAGACCTCACCCCGCAACAGATCCAGACGCGCGCCTCATTTGAAAACGCGATTGCCGTGGCGATGGCGATGGGTTGCTCCACCAACGCCATCATCCACGTGATCGCCATGGCGCGCCGCGCCGGCCATGACATCGGGCTGGAGGATTTCGACAAGGCCAGCCGGCGCGTGCCGGTGATCGCCAATATCCGGCCCAGCGGCGACAAGTACCTGATGGAGGACTTCTTTTACGCGGGCGGCCTGCCGGCGTTGATGAACCGCATCGCCGACAAGCTCCACCTGGATACCATGACCGTCACCGGCCGCACCCTTGGCGAGAACATCGCGGGGGCGGAGGTCTACAACGACGACGTGATCCGTACTCCGGAAAACGCGCTCTACCAGGAAGGCGCGCTGGCCGTGCTCAAGGGCAATATCGCGCCGGATGGCTGCGTGATCAAGCCCAGCGCCTGCGAGAAACGCTTCTTCAGGCATACCGGCCCGGCGCTGGTGTTCGACGACTACCCGTCGATGAAGGAAGCCGTGGAGCGCGACGACCTCGACGTCACCGCCGACCACGTCCTGATCCTGCGCAACGCCGGCCCGCAAGGCGGCCCGGGCATGCCGGAATGGGGCATGCTGCCCATCCCCAGGAAGCTGGTGAAAGAAGGCGTGCGGGACATGCTGCGCATGTCGGATGCGCGCATGAGCGGCACCAGCTACGGCGCCTGCATCCTGCACGTCTCGCCCGAGTCCTATATCGGCGGCCCGTTCGCGCTGGTGCGCACCGGCGACCTGATCTCGGTCGACATCGACCGCCGCAGCATCCACCTGGAGGTGTCGGACGAAGAACTGGCGCGCCGCAAGGCCGAATGGACGCCGCCGCCGCCGCGCTTCGGGCGCGGCTATGGCTGGATGTTCTCCCAGCATATCCGGCAAGCCAACGATGGCTGCGACTTCGACTTCCTGCAAACCGACTTTGGCGCGCCCACCGGCGAGCCGAGCATCTACTGATCACCGAGCGGACCCGCCATGACCCAAGCCAGCAAGCTCAGCCAGCCCATCATCGACCAGCTCAAGAGCGTCAGCACGGCCACGCTGTGCACCGCGCTGTTCAAGCGCGGCCTGCGTAACCAGTTTATCCAGGACGTGCGTCCGCTGAACCCCGAGCGCGGCAATATGGTCGGCGAGGCCTTCACGCTGCGCTATATCCCGGCGCGCGAGGACCTGAACCCGATCGCGGTGTTCCAGGACCCGAACCATCCGCAACGGCAGGCGGTAGAGCAATGCCCGCCGGGCGCGGTGCTGGTGATCGACAGCCGCAAGGACGCGCGCGCCGCCTCGGCCGGCTCGATCCTGGTCACCCGGCTGATGCAGCGCGGCGCGGCCGGCATCGTGACCGACGGCGGCTTTCGCGATTCGCCCGAGATTGCCCGGCTTGCCATGCCGGCCTATCACCACCGCCCTTCCGCGCCAACCAACCTGACGCTGCACCAGGCGATCGAGATCAACGGCCCCATCGGCTGCGGCGACGTCGCGGTGTTCCCGGGCGACGTGGTGGTGGGCGATGCGGAAGGCGTGATCGTCATACCGCGCCATCTCGCCGAGGAGATTGCCGCGGAGGCCGTCGAGATGACGGCCTTCGAGGACTTCGTCACGGAGGAAGTGATGAAGGGCCGCTCGATCATCGGCTTGTATCCGCCGACCCAGGAGCAAAGCCGGCTGGACTTTGCGGCATGGCGCCAGGCTACCGGCCGCTGAGCGCTGGCTTCGCGCGAAGCGCGGGCACAACCATGAGACATGCCTGCCCCGGCGCTCGGGGCAAGGCCGCCACGGATGGAGACAAGATGAATCACAGTAAGCGAGGCGCGCTGCGCCGCGTTGCCGCCCTCGGCATGCTGGCTGCGGCCTGCGTCATCGGGATGGTTGGCGCCGGCGCCCACGCCCAGGACAAATGGCCGTCGCGCCCGATCACCTGGGTGGTGCCGTTCGCGGCGGGTGGATCGACCGACATCGTCGCCCGCACCGTTGGACAGGAAATCTCGAAATCGCTGGGCCAGCCGGTCGTGGTCGAGAACCGGCCCGGCGCGGCCGGCGCCGTGGGCGCGGGCTATGTCGCGCGTGCCAAGGCCGACGGCTACACACTGTTTGGCGGCACCATCAGCACGCATGCCATCAATGCCAGCCTGTACAAGAATCTTTCATACGACCCGGTCAGGGACTTCGAACCGGTCTGCCTGATCGCCTACGTGCCCAACGTGCTGATGGTCGATGCGAAGCTGCCGATCCACAACGTGAAGGAACTGATCGCTTATGCGAAGCAGCATCCGGGCATGAGCTTCGCGTCTTCCGGCGCCGGCACCTCGACGCATCTGGCCGGCGAGCTGTTCGCCGACATGATCAACGTCCCGATGACCCACGTGCCCTACAAGGGCAGCCCGCAGGCGATACAGGATGTGGCCGCCGGCCTCGTTCCGTTTCTCTTCGATCAACTGACCGCGGGCGACGCGATGATCAAGGCCGGCAAGCTGCGCGCGCTGGCCGTGACCTCGCCCAAGCGCTCGGCGCTGGCGCCCGATGTGCCGACCATGGCGGAGGCCGGCGTGCCGGGCTTTGAAATGGTGTCCTGGCAGGCACTGTACGCGCCGCGCGGCACGCCGAAGGACGTGGTGCAACGCCTCAACGCGGAAGTGGTGCGCGCGCTGAAACAGCCCGCCGTGCAGCAACGGATGACGCAGCAGCTTGGCATGGAAGTGGTAGGCAGCAGCCCGGCCGAACTGGCGACCTTCATGGGCAAGGAAATCCCGCGCTGGGCGGAGCTGGTGAAGAAATCGGGTGCGACGGCGAATTGAGGAAGCATCAGCCATTGCAACCCGCACGAAAGTCGGATGAACCTGAATTTGTACGCTAGCGCTAGCGCTACGGCTTCGGTAGAAGCAAAGCGCGCAGKAGACAACATGCCCTTCCACGCCAAACCCATCGCCCTCGCAGTAGCCGGCATCGCCGCCGCRCTGGCCCTCGCCGCCCCAAGCGCCCACGCCGCCGACACAACCTACCCCACCAGGACCATCACCATCGTCGTCCCCGCCTCCCCCGGCGGCGCCATCGACCTCGTGGCACGGCTGATCGGCCAGAAGATGACTGAGGCCTGGGGCCAGCCGGTGGTGGTGGACAACCGCACCGGCGCCACCGGCATCATCGGCACCGACCTGGTCGCCAAGAGCCCGCCGGATGGCTACACGCTGGCGCTGGTGGCCAGCAGCCACGCCATCAATCCCAGCATGGTGAAGAAGCTGCCCTTCGACACCATCAAGAGCTTCGAGCCCGTGGCCCTGACCCACGTGGTGCCGTTGATGCTGGTGGTATCCCCTTCCCTGCCCGTGAAATCGGTCAAGGAGCTGATCGCCTATGGCAAGGCCAATCCCGGCAAGCTGTCGTTCGCTTCCAGCGGCTCGGGCGGCGCGCCGCACTTCTCGGGCGAGCTGTTCAAGAGCATGGCCGGCGTCGACATGGTCCACATTCCCTACAAGGGCAGCACGCTGGCGCATCCGGACCTCACCAGCGGCCGCGTGTCGCTGATGTTCGACACCGTTGCCGCCATCGGACCGCAGGTCAAGGGCGGCAAGGTGCGCCCGCTGGCGGTGACCACCGCCAAGCGCTCGTCGACCGCGCCGCAAGTCCCCACCATGGCCGAAGCCGGCATGCCCGGCTACGAAACCAGCACCTGGGGCGGCGTGCTCGCGCCGGCCGGTACGCCCAGGGCGGTGGTGGACAAACTCAACGCGGAGATCAACAAGGCACTGGCCGCGCCCGATGTGCGCGAGCGCCTGCAGAACGCCGGCATCGAACCGGCGGGCGGCACCCCCGCGCAATTCGCCGGTTTCCTGCAGCTGGAGATGGGCAAATGGGCCAAGGTTGCCAAGGACGCCGGCATCCAGCCCGATTGAGCGGCACGCCGGCAACCGCTACCCCTCACATGCCGGCGCGCCATCGCGCCCGGCCATCAGGCAGTATTCCCGGAGACAAGACATGCGCTCGCTCATCCCCCTGCAACCGCGCCGCCGCGCGGCACTCATCGCCCTGGCCATCGGCGTCCTGGCACCCGCCGTACACGCCCAACCCGGCGTTGCGTGGCCGACCAGGCCCGTGACCATCATCCTGCCGTTCGCCCCTGGCGGCGGCACCGATGTGGGCACCCGCCTGGTAGCACTACGCTTATCGCAACTGTGGGGCCAGCCGGTGCTGGTGGACAACCGGCCCGGCGCGGCCGGCAACGTCGGGCTGGACATCGTCTCGCGCGCCAAGCCGGATGGCTACACGCTGGTGGCGGGCAATGTCGGCACGCAGTCCATCAATCCCACGCTCTACAAAAAGCTCAGCTATAACCCTGCCGCCTTCGTGCCGGTGAGCCTGATGGCAGAGCTGCCTTTCGCCCTGGTGGTCACGCCAACACTGCCGGCCAGGACGCCGAAGGAACTGGTGGCCCTGGCCAAGGCGCAACCGGGCAAGCTGACTTACGCCAGTTCCGGCAGCGGCGGCTCGCCGCATCTGTCTGCGGAGATCTTCAAGGTGGCCACCGGCACCGATCTCCTGCACGTGCCCTACAAGGGCGGCGGCGCCGCCATGACCGACCTGATGTCGGGCAATGTCGACATGCTGTTTGCCTCCATCCTGGAAACCGCCGGCCACGTGAAATCGGGCAAGCTGCGCGCCCTGGCCGTGACCAGCAAGGTCCGTTCGCCCGCGCTGCCGAACGTGCCGACGCTGGCGGAAGCCGGGATTGCCGGCGCCGAATCGGGATCGTGGGTCGGCCTGCTGGCGCCGGCGGGCACGCCCAGGGACATCGTCGACAAGATCGCCGCCGGTGTGAAAGAGGTGGTGGCCATGCCGGCGGTGCGCGAGCAACTGATTGCGCAGGGCGCCATTCCCGTCGGCAGCACGCCGGCGCAGTTCGCCGACCTGATCGCCACCGACCACAAACGCTACGCCAAGATCATCCTGGACAACAAGCTCAGCGCAGACTGACAGTGCCTGCCTGCTTGCCTGCCAGCTTGCCTCAAGCAACGACAACCCTCACCGCACGGATCTCTTTTCATGAAACAACGCCTGCTCCAGCACGGCCGCTTGCCGGCCGGCCTCGAAGCCAGCCTGGCCGAACACTATGACGTCCACCCCCTCTGGGCCGAGGCCGATCCGGCTGCCTTCCTCGCCAGCCAGGGCAGCGAGTTTGCCGCGCTGACCACGCGCGCCGCGATTGGCGTCGACGCGGCCATGATCGCGGCCATGCCGGCGCTGAAGGTCATCTCCAGCTTTGGCGTGGGGCTCGACAAGATCGACCTCGATGCCGCACGCGCGCGCGGCATCGCCGTTGGCTATACGCCCGACGTGCTCAACGATTGCGTGGCCGACACAGCCTTTGGCTTGCTGATGGACGTGGCGCGCGGCTTCAGCGCGGCCGATCGCTTCGTGCGGCGCGGCGAATGGCCAAAGGCGCAATTCCCCCTGAGCACGCGCGTCAGCGGCAAACGCCTGGGCATCATCGGCATGGGCCGTATCGGCCGCGTGATTGCCCGGCGCGCCGCGGGCTTCGACATGGAGGTGCGCTACCACAGCCGGCGCCCCGCGACAGATGCGCCCTACCGTCACGAGTCCTCCCTGATCGAGCTGGCCAGGTGGGCGGATTTCCTGGTTGTCGCCACCGCCGGCGGGCCTGAGACCCGGCAGCTGGTCTCCGCCGCCGTGCTCGAAGCGCTCGGGGCCCAAGGCTTCCTGATCAATATCGCCCGTGGCACCGTAGTCGATGAGGCCGCGCTGGTGGACGCGCTGGTGCATCGGCGCATTGCCGGCGCCGGGCTGGATGTGTTCGAGAACGAGCCGCAAGTCCCTGACGCGCTGTTCGCGCTGGACAACGTCGTGCTGCTGCCGCATATCGCCAGCGCCACGCACGAGACGCGCAATGCAATGGCGGACCTGGTCTTTGAAAACCTGCAGAGCTTCTTCGCCAGCGGCGCCGTGAAGGCAGCGGCTGCATAGCGCGGCCTCGATGGGAAGGCGACGGTCGCGGGTGAACGCTGCACTGCCCGCGACTGCCCCTCTTCCTCATGTCATGCTTCGCCGTCATCCCCCAATCGAGGCAAGTTTTCCCGCTATTTTTGCCTCACCCCCCTCCGCCGAGTGATAGCGGACCGGTCCTGCTTTTGCCCATACTGGCCCCATACCAGAAGAACATAACGCACGATCGACGAGGGGTCAGACATGGAAGCAGCACTTGCTTTCGGGGCGTATATCGTGGTCTTTATCGGGGCGCTGCTGCTCGGCGCAAGCAGCGTCAGCCGTCATCATCCGGCGCTGCGGCAGGACGCGCCCCAGGCCGTCGAGAGCCCGCAGCGATAAGCCAGTCAGGTCGCCGCGCCGATCGGGCTTTCATGGTTCAGCGATGGCCGGCGTGTCCTCCGTAGCGATCTGCGCCAGCGCCTTGAGCCGCGCCATGGAATTCCGGATATGCAGGCGGGCAAGATGCTCCGCCTGGTCGGCATCCCCGCCTTCGATGGCCAGCACGATCTGCTCGTGCTCCTCGATGGCGGCCAGCGCGCGATCCCGCGCAAACAGGATCCTGGGCGCGAACACCTGGGACGTCATATGCACGATGGGTACCTGCCGCGCCAGGTACTCGTTCGCTGCCAGGCCGATGATCGCCGTATGAAACTCGACATTGGCCGCCGTATACACCTCGGGCAGCCAGGGCTCGAGACTGCGCCGCTGCGTTTCGATGATGGCGCGCAAGGGCGCGCCGGCCAGCCCGCTGGCGCGCGACGCCGCCAGCCGCGCCGCCAGGCCATCGATGACCTCGCGCAGTTCGTAGGCATCCATCAACTGCCGGAAATCCGCGCTCACCACGGTGACGCCGCGCGCGGTCTCGGCGCTGACCAGTCCTTCCCGCTCGAGAATGCGCAGCGCCTCCCGCAACGGCGTGCGGCTGATCTTCAGGTCGTCGGAAATCTCGACCTGCCGCAGCGGCTTGCCCGGCGGATAGACGCCGCGGTAGATGCGCTGGCGCAGCACCTGGGCGACTTCCTCGACCAGCCGCACCCGGCCCTGCCATTCGAATGTCTCTGCCATTTGCCCCCTCTCAAGGCATCCAAGCGCGGCTCCCCGCCGGGTGATCACGATCCGGTTGGCGCAGTTTACAAGGGCTGCCCACGGGTCTACTATAGCCTCAAACACTGGATTCTGGATCCAAAAACCAAAGCCGTGCGTGGCGTGGCGTCCAGGACACCCCCGAGACCTTTCTGGAGACGCCCGCCGATGAGCGATGCGCTTTGCTTCCTGTCCGCCACCGAACTTCGCGGCCGCATCGCCCGCAAGGAAATCTCGCCGGTCGAACTCACGCAGGCCGTGCTCGGCCGCGCCGCCCGGCTGCAGCCCGAACTGAACTGCTTCATCACGCTGTGCGCCGATGACGCCATGGCCGCGGCCCGCGAAGCGGAACAGGCAGTCATGGCGGGCAAGCCGCTGGGGCTGCTGCACGGCATCCCGTTCACCGCCAAGGATCTCGTCAACACCAAGGGGGTGCGCACCACGTTTGGCGTGGCGCCGTATCGGGACAACGTGCCCGATCACGATGCGGTGGCCATCGCGCGCCTGCGCGAGCAAGGCGCCATCCTGATCGGCAAGACCACCACGCCCGAGTTCGGCTCCAAATGCCTGACCGATTCGCCCCTGTTCGGCCGCACGCGCAATGCATGGAGCCGCGAGCGCACCAGCGGCGGATCGAGCGGCGGCGCGGCGGTCGCCGTGGCCAGCGGCATCGCGCCGCTCGCGGTCGCCACCGACGGCGGCGGCTCCACGCGGATTCCGGCGGCATGCAACGGCGTGGTCGGCATCAAGCAGAGCAACGGCGTGATCCCGCACAGCCAGGCGCAAGACCTCTTCGGCAACCAGACCTATGTCACGCCCACCACGCGCACGGTTGCTGACACCGGGCTGATGATGCAGGTCATGGCCGGCGAGCATGCCTGCGATCCGTGGTCGATCGGCGTGCCGAAGCCCGACTATGTCGGCGCGGCCCTTGCGCAAGGCGATTTGCGCGGCCGCCGGATCCTTTACTGCCTGTCCCCGCCCGGGCGCCCGGTATCGGCCGAGGTTGCACGCGCGTTCGAGGCCAGCTTGTCGAAGCTGGCGGACCTTGGCGCGGAACTGGAGGCATTCTCCGGCGAAGGCTTCGACGTGGAGCCCATCTGGCGCGCCATCAACCATACGGTATGGCGCGCGCGCTTTGCCGCCATTGCGCAGGAGCACGGCGACCAGCTCAGCGCCACCTTCCTGAAGCAGGTGGCCTCCGCCGCGCAGGTCAGCGGCGTGGAGTACCAGCAGGCGATGTTCGATCGCTCGAAGCTATTCCAGCGCGTGCAGGCACTATTGCAACACGGCGATCTTCTCGCCATGCCCACGCTGACGCGCACGGCGCTGCCGGTCGAACAGGATCTGTTCGGCACCATCGACATCGACGGCCACGCCTTCGAAAACGTGCGCGCGCACTGGTTCCCATGGACGATGCCGTTCAACATGACCGGCCATCCCGCCATCAGCCTGCCTTGCGGCTTCGGCAGCGACGGCCTGCCGATCGGCTTCCAGCTGGTGGGACAGTTCCGCGGCGATGCCGAGTTGCTGCGCGTGTCGGCGCTGTTCGAAGCCGCGCACGGGTTGCTTGCCCGGTGGCCGCAGCCGTGACACCCCGCCCCTTCCTTTTTATCGTTTGATAACTGCCTCCGACATGACCCACGCTTTCCGCGGCAAACTTGTGATCAACACGCTGGCGCTGTCGGCAGCCGTCCTCGCCCTGCCCCGCCCGGCATCCGCCGCGCAAGGCGCGGATGTGCCGATGCATATCATCGTCGGCTACGCGCCCGGTGGCGCGGCGGACAGCCTCGCCCGGATCTATGCCGAGCAACTGCGCCAGGATGGACATGGCACCGTCATCGTCGAGAACAAGCCCGGCGCCTCGGCGCGCCTGGCGCTCGACTACGTCAAGCGCGCGAAGCCGGATGGCAAGACCATCTTCATCGGGCCTTCGCCGCTGTTCACCATCTTCCCGCTGACCTACAGGAAACCGGGCTACGACGCCGACAAGGACCTGGTGCCGGCCGCCGTGCTGACCGACGTGCCCACGGTGATCGCCGCCGGTGTCCAGCAGCCGTACCGGAACATGAAGGAATACGTCGAGTGGGCCAGGCGCAATCCAGGCGGCGCCAGCCTGGGGCTGGCGACCATCGGCAGCGCCGGCCACCTCGGCACGGTGGCGTTGGGCAAATCGCTTGGCATCAACATCACGCCCGCCGCCTACCGTGGCGCGTCCCCGATGCTGGTGGACGTGATCAGCGGCACGGTGTCGATCGGCTGGGATGCCGTCGCCAGCATGATGCCGCTGTACAAGGGCGGCAAGCTGCAGTTCCTGGGCGTCAGCGGCACGCGGCGCGCCAAGGCCCTGCCGGACGTCCCGACGCTGAAGGAACAGGGCTTCAACCAGTTCGAATACGCGACCAGCTGGTACGGCGCCTTCCTGCCCGCCGGCACGCAAGCGGATGTGGTCGCCAAGGTCGAGAAGATGTTTATCACCGCATCGGGCAACGCTGCGACCGCCGGCAAGCTCGAAGCCCTCGGCCTGGAGGTGGCTGCCGGGCCGGGCCAGGAGGCACGGCACCGCATCCAGCTGGAGCGCGCCGCGTGGAAACCGATCGTGGAGGCTACCGGCTTCGTCGCCGAGGACTGAGCGCGGCTCGATCGCCGTTCAGCGCAAGGTTGTGGTACCATCTGCGCCGTCTTAGGGGAGTAGCTAGCCTCCAGTCCCCCTGGAGGAGCCGACGTCAACATACTTGGTACAAAAAACCATGGCGCCGGCAGCCTGATTGGCTCAGCGAGACCTTTGACTTTTCTGTCCACCAGCTGGGGCTGGCACTGGGCAGCGGAGTCATTGGTTCGTGTGTTGCCGGCCCCTTTGGATATCTCATGGAAGCACTCGTTGCTTCATTCGGCATGGTCGCCCTGGCAGAAATGGGCGACAAGACCCAGCTCCTGTCCTTTCTCCTGGCCTCCCGGTTTCCCGGCAAGCAGTGGAGCATCATTGCGGGCATTTTCATTGCCACCATCTTCAACCACCTCTTTGCCGCCGCCTTGGGCGACTGGGCCGCGTCGCACGTCAGCCCGGATGTGACGCGCTGGGTGCTGGGCATCGCCTTCCTGGGATTCGCCGCCTGGGCCCTGATCCCCGACAAGCTCGACGATGATGGGAAGAACGGCAAGCGGGCGGGCGCCTTCGCCACCACCGTGGTGGCCTTCTTCCTTGCCGAGATGGGCGACAAGACCCAGTTCGCCACCATCGCGCTGGGCGCGCAGTACGCCAACCTGAGCATGGTCGTGGTCGGTACCACGCTCGGCATGATGGCGGCCAATGTGCCGGCGGTCCTGCTGGGCGAACGCCTGACCCGCATGATTCCGCTGAGCAAGATGCGCTTCGTCGCTGCCGCGCTGTTCGCGGTGTTCGGCATCCTGATCCTGTTCAAGGTGAATTTCGGCTTGAATCTTGGCACCTGAGCGTCAGGGCCGCCGCCGGCATCAAGCCTTGCGATATCGGGCAATGCCGTCCGCGCCCACTTCCATCACGGCCTCCCCCCGATGCACGAGGTAGTTCAGGTGGGCAATGCTTTCGCCCGTCGCCATGCCCAGCAGTCCGGGCTCGCCGTCGATGGGGCGCGAGAATAGCTGGGCGAAGACATCCACCGCCCGCCTTGGCTCGGACAACGCCTGCCGCAGCCGGTCGAGCGCCTGGTGCTGGCTGCGTTCCAGGTAATCGATGCGCGCATGCAGGCCGCGGAAGGGCTCGTTATGGGCCGGCAGCACCAGCACATCGTCCGGGACTTCCTTGCGCAGCTTGGCGAGCGAGGCCAGCCAGTCGCCCATCGGATCCGCGTCTGGCTCGGTGGGAAAAACCGACACATTGGACGAGATGCGCGGCAGGATCTGGTCGCCGCTGATCAGGATCTTCAACGCCTCGCTATAGAGGCAGGCATGTTCGGGCGAATGCCCGTTGCCGACGACGACCTGCCATTGGTGATCGCCAATCGTCAGGTTCTCGCCGTCGCGCACGCGCCGGTAGCTGTCGGGCAAGGCATGGACGTATTTACCGAAGCCGCCAAAACGCGCGCGGTAGGACTCGATGGCATTGTCGTCCCAGCCCGCGCGGCGATAGAAGCGCACGCCGTCCTCCGGCGCCTCGCGCCCTGTGTCCGCGGCGAGCACGCGGCAGTTCAGGTATTCCAGCCGGGTCATCCACAGGCGGCAGCCGAACTTGCGGGTCAGCCAGCCGGCCATGCCGATATGGTCGGGATGCATGTGCGTGACGAACAGCCGGGTCAGGCCGCCCTCCAGCGCCCCGCCCCGTGCAAAAAGATCGCGCCAGGCGGCGGCAGTCTCGCTGGTCTGCAACCCGGCGTCGACCCCCGCCCACCCGTCGCCGTCGCGCACCGCCCACAGGTTGATGTGGCTGAGCGCAAAAGGCATCGGCATCCGTATCCACAGCAAGCCCGGTACGATTTCCCGCACGCTGCCCGGTGCCGGTGCGTCTCCGCATGGATATTCGAGAACAGGTCTGCTCTCGGCGGAGGGGGTCAAACTCGCGTCGCTCATTTCGTCTTATCCTTTGGTTCCGTGCGGGATTCTACCGAGGTCCGGGCATTCGCACAGCAGTGCCGACCGCGCAGCGCGAATGCCCGTTCATGCCACGTGCCGCGGCGTGTTGTTCGCGTGCGAGGGGCTGACCGCTAGCACCGGGCTGCCGCTGCTATGCCGGTCCCGAGCGCTCGGATGCGGGTGCGATCGCCGCGCCCTTTCCACGGCACCTTCGCCAGCCAGCCGGCGGCAAGCCGAATTCGCGCTTGAATGCCCGGTTGAATGCGGCTTCCGACTCATAGCCGACGTGTTCCGCCACCGAGGCAACCGATTTTCCGTCGGCCAGGAGTTCCTGCGCCGCAATCCGCAGGCGCCAGTGCGCCAGGTATTGCATCGGCGGTTGGCCAAGCAGGTCGGTAAAGCGTTGCGCCAGCGCCGAGCGCGACAGCCCGGCAGCGCGCGCGAGTTCGTCAACGGTCCAGTCACGGGCGGGTTGCGCGTGGAGCATCGATAACGCCCGCCCCACGAACCGGTCGCGCACGCCGGCAAGCCATCCCTTCTTGTCCGCCGGCAACCCATCGATACAGCGGCGCACTGCCTCGACAAAGAGCAGTTCGGACAACCTGGCAAGGACGACCTCGCTGCCGGCCCGCAAGTCGGCGGCCTCGGCCGTCGCGAACTGGAGCGACGCATCCAGCCAGGCGGAGCGCGGATCGTTGCGCATATCGACCTTGAAGATACGCGGCAGCGCGGATAGCAAGGGGTTGCCCAGGATATCGTCGCAGGCCAGGAATCCGCACACGAGACGCGTGCCGGTTCCCCCGCCGCCGTATGACAACCTCATCACCTGGCGCGGCGCCGTCTCCAGTTGGGTGGCGAGCAACGGCCCCACCTGCACCGGGGATAGATCGAGGACGCTGGCCATGATGTGCGACTCGCCTTGCGGCACCACCAGCAGTTCGCCGGCAGTGAGATGAATGGCCGACATGGGATCGTCCGCAAGCCGTGCCCAGCAACTCCCCTCGGTAACCAGGTGGAATGACACGATGCGCTGGGTGCGCGGCAGGAACGCTTCGCAAAGCGCGGCATCCGCTTCGCCAAGCACGCACCACGGCGCGGTGAATTCTCCGTCGAGATAGACCGCGCCGCTCAGGCGTACCACGCGAAGGACATCGGAAACGGCATCCATGAACAGCGTCCGTCAATTTCCGGCGTCCCGCGCAAGAACGCTGGACGCCCGAGCATTCATCGGGGCAGGCAACGTCAAGATACTACACCCAGGCCCATCCGCGACAACACCCGATCTGGAGGGCTTTCGCATGGATACCGCCGGACAATCCCGCACCGGCAGGACGAGTGCAATCCACTATAAGGAGTACTGCCATGTCCGCTGTCCTTTCCAATCCCGCCCCCGTCATCGATCTCGCCGCGGTCAAGACCCGCCAGCAAGCCGCCTGGTCGACGGGCAACTACGCTGTCGTGGGCACCACGCTGCAGATCGTCGGCGAGAACCTGTGCGAGGCGCTCGACCTGCGCTCCGGCGCCCAGGTGCTCGACGTCGCCGCCGGCAACGGCAATGCCACGCTGGCGGCCGCGCGCCGTTGGTGCGAAGTCACTTCCACCGACTATGTGCCCGCGCTGCTCGAGGCCGGTCGGGTGCGCGCGCAGGCCGAAGGCCATTTGATCAGGTTCCAGGAAGCGGATGCCGAGGACTTGCCGTTTCCCGACGCGTCGTTCGACGTGGTGATGTCCACCTTTGGCGTGATGTTCACCCCCAGCCAGGAGCAGGCAGCGAACGAACTCGCGCGCGTCTGCAAACCCCGCGGCAGGATCGGACTGGCAAACTGGACACCCGAGAGTTTTATCGGGCAGGTGTTCAAGACGATCGGCAAGTACATTCCGCCCGCGCCGGGCGTCAAGTCGCCGGCATTGTGGGGCACCAAGGCCGCACTCGATACCTTGTTCGGCGACACCGCGCGGGCAATCCACACGGCCACGCGTGAATTCACCTTCCGCTACTACTCGCCGCTGCACTTTCTCGACATCTTCCGCACGTACTACGGGCCAATGAACAAGGCGTTCGCTGCGCTCGACGCCGACAAGCAGGCTGCCTTTGGACAGGACCTGCTGGCGTTGATGGGGAGCAGGAACCGGTCGGGCGATGGGACGCTGGTGTTGCCCAGCGAGTATCTCGAGGTGGTGATTGAGCGCAAGTGAGGGCACGAAAGGCGCGCGATGGTGGCGTGAACCGCGCCGGGCAGGCGAACGGATAGGCGGACGCAGCCTAGAACTCGTCCTCTGCAAGCCCGTATGTTTGCCTGCCCCCATCGCGGACTTTGTAGAGCGTCAACGTCGTCTCGCTGAACTGCGTGCCGTTGTAGACCTGCCTTTCCTCCAGGTTGAACAGCTCGGTGCGCGCCAGCCCCCCGGTGCGCAGGTCCCGGTAGCGCAGGTCATAGTTGCCTGCCGCGATGTTCTCGACCGTGAACCGGCCATGGGCCGGAATGTAGAAGGTCCGCGCGGGGTAGGCGTTGGCGCCATCGACCGAGACCAGCTTGGCGAAGACGTCCGAGTCGTTCCGGCTGTTGTCCACCGTGACCTTGGATAGCCCGTTTGCGTTGGCGCGAGGGTAGCCGCTCACATAGGCCGCGGTAGCCGGCCAGGGGACTCCGTTGGGCGCCGCCGCGGGCCGGGTGTATGCCGGACCGGCAGGCGCGGGGGCCGCCGACGGTAGCGCGCCGGTCGACGGCACCGCAAAATCGGGCTTCGACCACTGAGGCAGCGCGCTCATCAGCGCGTCAGGTGGGCGGCGCCACGTTGAACCGGACGACGTATTCCCGATCGCATACCAGAGACCACCGGCGACGGCGGCCGCCACGATGCCTTGCACGTAGAACGGCCTGCGCATCAGGCGCCACGCATCCTTGAGCCGGGCCCCGCCGGCGCCGCCCAGCGTGCCCAGCAGCTTCTCGATCTGGGCTCGCAGCGCGGCGCCCTCATCGTCGATTTCGTCGCCCCTCGCCTTCCTGGCCGGCTGCGGCTGCGATTTGACGCCGATCTGTTTCGCCAGGCCCAGGGCGTCCATGGCGATTGCACGCGCCATCTCTGTCTTGCCCGTGGCGGCGAAGAACCGCGCCTGGTGGGCTGCGAGCCGGGCGTTCGCACTGGCCTGCCGCTTGCCGCCGACCATGTTGGTGGCAAGGGCCTGGACGGAGTAGATCGGCCCCCAGGGAAAGCCCCACCAGCCGAGCAGCCAGGTGACCGCCGATGCCTTGAGGGCCTTCTTCTCGGCGCAGGCGCTGCAGAAGATGCCCTGGATCGCCGCGCGCTTCGTCAATAGCAGGAAGCTCTTGACTTCGAGGAAGACCGCGTATCGCGGCTGTGCGGTGACCTTGCCGCAGCAGGAGCAGACGACGGGATCGGGCACCTTGCGACTTTTGGCCGCGGGCTCCCCGACCGGATCGGCCGGCGCCGTGTCGTATCGGGCCCGGGAAACAGGATTGCCGAGGATCGCGTAGGCCTCGTTAAGCAGCTGGAACTGCCTTGTGGCATCTGCCGAACCATTGCGGTCCGGGTGAAGCTCCATCGCCTTGCGGCGATAGGCGGCCTTGACCTCGGCCGTGTCCGCATTGACGCGTACCCCCAGTATTGCGTAATACCCTTTTGGATCGCGGCTTCCCATCTCAATTGGCAGAACTTGTGGTCGGGAAATACTACCGTATGGCCACCAGGAATCGCTTGCGCCGCATGATCGCATGGCGCGTGAATGCAACACGGCTCGCCACACAGGACGCAACACACGGCGCCGGATTGCGGCGGATCGAGCGCTGCCGGCCTTCCCCCTCGAACGTAGGGCTAAAGTCCCGCCGCTTCCTGCCGTTATCTATCGTCTCACAGGGAAGCGTCCGGGTGCTTCGGCCGGGCTGTTCGCATAACTGACCAATACCGTCGCTGGAATCGAGACGCCGCCCTCGTCGATTCCGATTTTGTCGAAGGATTCCGTGAGCCTCAACCCCTCCAATGCCAGGCGCCAGGGCGAAGGCACGCAAGCGCCGGACGGCTTCCCATCCGATGCCCGCCATCGGCTGACCCTTCCCATGCAGATCAGTGCCGTGCTGCTCGACCTGGCCTGGCTGAAGTGCGTCGTCAGGCTACGCACGCGCGACGGCTACAGGATTGCCACCACATTGCTGAAGGTTGACCCTGCAGGCCGTACCTTCATCTTCGACGGATGCCGCACGGTGGCCGAGCGGGATTTGCTGCTGACATCGGACGAGATCGCTGTCTCCGCGGTGCTGCGCGATGTCAAGATCCAGTTTGTCATCGGAAAACCCTACCCGATCCAGTATCAGGGCGGCATGGCCTGCGCCGCAGCCTTCCCGACCCAGCTCTATCATTTCGAACGCCGTCGCCATCCCCGTGCGCGCCCGCACGCCGCCATGGGCTATCGCTGCGAGGTACGCACGCCCGATGACCAGCTTCTGAAGCTGGATATCGCCGACCTCTCGCTGTCCGGCGTTGGCCTTCGCACCAAGCTTGCGAGCACGGACCCGTTGCCGGCGGGCACGATCCTGCAGAAGTGCAGGCTCGACTTTCGCAGCCAGGGCGAACTGGAGTTCGACCTGCAGGTGGTCGGGCACGGCCTGGTATGGAGCGACCAGCGTGCCATGCACCATATTGGCTGTACCTATGTCTCCCTGGCACCCGCCCAGCAGACCTTCCTCCAGCGCCTGGTCTATCACATCGAGCTGGCGGGACGTGAGTGACCTGGGTCAGTCCGTGACCGCGAGCTCGTAACGGGAATACCGGAGCCGATGGATCTGGTCGTCGGGTCGCCTTATCCGACCGGACCGGTCACTCTGATACTACCTACCCGCAAATCACACCGGCACATCGCGCATCGGATCCGGCTTGCGGTTATCGAACCACCGGTAGAGCGTAGGCACCATCACCAGCGTCAGCAAGGTCGAGGTGATCAGCCCGCCGATCACTACCACCGCCAGCGGGCGCTGCACTTCGGAGCCCGGTCCGGTGGAGAACAGGAAGGGCACCAGCCCCAGCATGGCGATGGTGGCCGTCATCATCACCGGGCGGAAACGCTGGGTCGCGCCCTGGATCACCGCCTGGTCCAGCGACAAGCCCGAGTCGCGCAGCGTACGGATATACGACACCAGCACCACCCCGTTGAGCACCGCCATGCCCCACAGCGCGATAAAGCCCACCGAAGCCGGCACCGACAGATACTCGCCGGTAATGAACAGGCCGATGATGCCGCCAATCGATGCGAACGGCAGCACCGTGATGATCAGCGTGGCAAAGCGCGCCGAGTTGAACAGCAGGAACAGCAGGAAGAAGATCGCGGCGATGGTCACCGGCACGATGATCTTCAGGTGGGCCATGGCGCGTTCCATGTTCTGGAACTGGCCGCCCCACTCCAGGTAATAGCCTTCCGGCAGCTTGACCTTGCTGTGCGCGGCCTGCTGCAGCTCGGCGACGAAGCCGCCAAGGTCGCGGTCCTTGACGTTGATCATCACCACCACGCGGCGCTTGGCCATTTCGCGGCTGATCTGCGCGGGGCCGTCGGTCACCTCGATCTTCGCCACGCTTTGCAGCGGCACCTGGGCGCCGTTGGGCGCGGCCACCAGCAACTGGCGGATGGCTTGCACGTTGTCGCGGAACGCCTCGGGCAGGCGCACCGCCGCGGCAAAGCGGCGCTCGCCTTCGAAGATGTCCGTGGCGCGCTTGCCGCCGATGGCGATCTCGATGATGTCGTGGATGTCCGAAGCATTGAGCCCGTAGCGCGCAATAGCCTGCCGGTCGATCTCGATCGACAGGTACTGCTGCCCGGAGATCCGCTCGATGCGGATATCCTGCGCGCCCTGGATGCCGCCGGCCACGCGTGCGATCTCGCCCGCCAGCTCGCGCAACTTGTCGAGGTCGTCACCGAACACTTTCACCGCCACGTCCGAACGCACGCCGCTGACCATCTCGTCGACGCGGTCGGAAATCGGTTGCGCCATCACGATCTGCACGCCGGGGAGGGCCTTGAGCTTCTCCCGGATGGCGTTGGCGATATCGTCCTGCGTCCAGCCGACGGGCCACTCGTCGCGGTCCTTCAGGCTGGCGATCGGGGTCGATTCGTTCTGCCCCTGCGGGTCGGCCGGGCTCTCGCCGCGGCCCACGCCGGACACCACCGACTTCACGCCCGGCACCGACAGCACCAGCTTGTTGGCCTCCATCTCCAGCTTGACCGATTCCTCCAGCGAGATATTCGGCACGCGGTCCAGCGCCGGCACGATGGAGCCCTCCTTCATCTCGGGGATGAACGACGTGCCCAGCAGCGGCACGATGGCGATGGTGGCCATGAACGCCGCCACTGCGCCAATGACAGTCTTCCGGCTATTGTTCAGCGCCCAGTGCAGCATGCGCAAGTAGTGGCGCTTCATGAAGGCGATCAGCCAGGTATCGTGCTCCGCCCCGCCCTTGAGCAGGTAGGAAGACAACACCGGCGACAGCGTCAGCGACAGGAACAGCGAGATCGCCAGCGCGATCGAGATGGTGAACGCCAGCGGCGCGAACATCTTGCCTTCCATGCCGGTCAGCGTCATCAGCGGCAGAAACACCAGGATGATGATGCCCACGCCGACGATCACCGGCGTGGCCACTTCCTGCACGGCCCTGACCAGGATCTCGGTCCTGGTCAGGCCGCTCCTGGCCTGATGCCCAAGCCGCTCGAACGCGTTCTCCACCACCACCACCGAACCATCGACCATCAAGCCGATGGCGATGGCAAGCCCCCCCAGCGACATCAGGTTGGCCGACAGGCCCACCTGGTTCATCACCATGAAGGTCATCAATGGCGTGAGCACCAGCGTGGCCAGCACGATGACGGACGAGCGCACATCCCCCAGGAACAGGAACAGCACGATCACCACCAGCACCACGCCTTCGAGCAGCACCTTGGTGACGGTCCACAGCGCGGAGTCCACCAGCTCGCTGCGGTCGTAGTACGGCACGATCTGCAGCTTGCCCGGCAGCATGCCGCGCTCGTTGATCTCGGCCACGCGGGCCTTGACGCGGCTCACCACTTCCTTGGCATTGCCGCCGCGCATCATCATCACGATGCCGCCGACCGACTCGGTCTCGCCGTTCTTGACCAGCGCGCCCTGCCGTACCTCGTGGCCGATGGTCACGTTGGCCACGTCGCGCACATAGACCGGCGTGCCCGAGACCTCCTTGAGCACGATGCTGCCGAGATCGTCCACGCCACGGGCCAGGCCCACGCCGCGGATCAGGTATTGCTCGGCATAGTGCGGCAGCACGCCGCCGCCGGAGTTGGCGTTATTGCGCGCGAGCGACTGGTAGACCTGCTGCAGCGTGACCTCGTAATGGCGCATGCGGTCCGGATTGACCAGCACCTGGTACTGCCTGACGAAGCCCCCCTGCGAGTTGATTTCCGCCACGCCGGGGATCGAGCGCAGCAGCGGGCGCACCACCCAGTCCTGCGCGACACGCCGTTCGGTGAGCGCTTCGGTCGTCAGCGCACGGTTGCCATCGTCGGCGCGGTCCAGCGTGTACTGGTAGATCTCGCCCAGGCCGGTGGAGACCGGGCCGAGCACCGGCGTCACGCCTTCAGGCATGCGGCCGGCCACCTCGATCAGGCGCTCCATCACCAGCTGGCGGGCGAAGTAGACGTCCGTCGCATCGGTGAACACCAGCGTGATCAGCGACAGGCCCGCCTTGTTGAGCGAGCGCATCTCCTCCAGGCCGGGCAGCCCGGTCATTGCCATTTCCACCGGCACGGTGACAAAGCGCTCGACCTCCTCCGGCGAACGGCCGGTGGCTTCGGTGGCGATCTGCACCTGCACATTGGTGACGTCGGGGAAGGCATCCACCGACAGTCTGGTCGCCGCGCGCAGGCCGAAGAAGAACAGCACCACGGCCAGCACGCAAACCACCAGCCGCTGCTTGATAGCGGCTTCCACAAGGGCTTTCATCATGATCGATTACCCCTGTTCCAGGCGCTTGCGCTCATTGTCGAGATGGAAGGCGCCGTCCACCACGATGCGGTCGCCCTGCTTCACGCCGCTCTGCACCACGCGCATGCCGTCGCTCTCGGCGCCCAGCTTGACCTTGGCCAGGCGGTACAGGCCGCCGGCCTGCGCGATATACACCAGATCGTCATTGCCGTCGCGCACGATGGCCGACTCCGGGATCACCAGTTGCTCGGACGGCGCGCTGGCAATCAGCATGCTGGCCAGCATGGCTGGCTTCAGGCGCCCTTCGCTGTTCTCCACCTCGGTGCGGACCAGCACGGTGCGCGTTTGCGGATTCACGGTACGGCCCACGTAGATCAGCTTGCCGGTGATCTGCTTCTGGCCCGCGCCGTTGCCCAGCGACGGCACCTCGATGTCCACGCTCTGGCCTTCGGCCACCAGCGCGGCCTGTTGCTCGGGGACTTCCGCCACCACCCACACGCGCGACAGGTCGGCCACGGTATAGAGCGCGTCGGCAGGCTGCACCACCTGCCCTTGGGCCACGTTGCGCTCCACCACGGTGCCGCTGATGCTGGAAAACACCGGCGAGTAGGAATCGATACTGCCGCTGCTGGCGAGTTGCGCCACGGCGGCCGGCGACATGCCGAGCACGCGAAGCTGGTCGCGATAGGCGCGCATCTCAGCCGACGAGATCGCCAGCTCGCTCTCGCGCCGCTGCAGCTCGCCACGGCCGATCACGTCGGCGGCGAACAACTGGCGCGCGCGTTCGGCGTTGCGCACCTGCAGTTCGGTCTGGGCCTCGGCCTTCAGGAAGGCCATCTGGGCCGCGCCCAGCTCACTGCTATGCAGGCGTGCGAGGACCTGGCCAGCCTTGACCTCCTGGCCCAGGATGCCGTAGAGATCCGTCACGCGGCCCGTCACGCTGGCGCCGATGCGCGCCACGCGCTGCTCGTCGAAATCGATGCGGCCGGAGACCCGCAGCACTTCGCTGAAGGGACTGGTGGCGACCGATGCCACCTTGAGCGATGCCTGCAGGGTGCTCTCGGGCTTGACCACGCCCGGCGGCTGCCTGGGCGCCTCGGTGGCGGGCGCGGGCTCGTCGGTGCAGCCGGCCAGGGAAAACAGCAGGACGGCGGTTGCCGTCAGGGAAAGAAGGAAATGGGGATGCATGCTTAATGGGTTTCCGTAGGTGCCGAGGGAGCGGATGGAGCCGCAGGTGCCGCGGATTGCCCCGGTACGCTCGACAGCAGCTTCTCGATCTGGATGGTGGACGCCTGCAATTCGTATTGCGCGGCGATCAGGTCGCTGCGCGCGCCGCGCAGCACGCGCTGTGCATCCAGGTAATCCAGGATGCCGCGCTCGCCGAAGCGATAGGCCGACTCGGCCACCGCCAGCGCGGACTCGGCCTGGCGCACGATGCCGCCTTCCAGCGCGCTCACCTGCGCTTGCGTGATCTCATACTGCCGGTAAGCCGACTCCAGCTCCTGCGTGAGCTCGAACTCGCGCGCTTCCAGCGCGGTGCGGGCCTGGATCGCCTGCGCGGTCGCCTCGCCCACCGGGCCGCTGCGGCGGTCCCACAGCGGGATGGTGAGGACCAGGCCGACCTGCGAGACCGTGTTGTCGGGCTGGCGCTCGGCGCTGGCGCGCACCGCCAGCTCAGGCAGGCGCAGCGAGCGCTGGTAATCCACGCCCAGGCTGGCCCGGTCGGCTTCCAGGCGGCGCTGGATCAGTTCGGCATTGGTGCCGGTCAGCGTGTCGCGCAGCACAGGCAGGGCCGGCAGCGCCAGCGGCTGGTTCAGGCTGCCCGCGAGCGAATAGGCCGCCGGCAAGGCGCCGCCCACTTGCTGGCGCAACGCCGCCTTGGCCTGGTTGACGCGCAACTGGGCACTCTGCAGCGTCTTCTGCGCGCTGAGCAGTTCGGTTTCGGCTTTGATCAGCTCATAGCGCGGCGCTTCGCCAACCTCCACCCGCAGGCGGGCGCGGTCCTGGATCTGCCGCATCATGGCCAGGTCCTCCTTCGCCGCGGCCAGCTCCATCTCGCGGCGCAGCACGTCGAAATAAGATGTCTTGACGCGTGCGGCCAGGTCCGCCCGGAATGCCTGGCGGCCGGCTTCGGTCGCTTCCAGGCTGCGCCCGGCGATCTCCGCGCGCAGCTTGCGCTGCTGCGGATAGTCCAGCTTCTGGGTAATGGCCATGGTCGGCGCCGCGCCGCCGGTTACGCCGGAGGTGCGCGGCGACAGGCGGCCGACCATCACCTCCACCTGTGGATTGGGATAGGCACGCGCGCTGGTCACGGCGGCGCTGGCGGCATCGACGCCGGCTTGCGCCGCTTCGACGCCCTTGTTGGTGGACTGCGAGAGCGACAGCAGTTGCGGCAAGGTGAACGTTTCCGCCGCGAGAGCCGGCAAGGCTCCGAGCGACAGCAACGCCACCACGGAAAACATAGTGATCTGTTTGATCTGCATGACAAGAGGGGGCAGGCGAAACGGTTGCGCGCCCGCCGCCGGCACGCGCAGACAGCGCGCGCCAACGGTCAGCCAGCGATCGCGGACGCGATCGGGCCCAGGCGCCCAGGCAATGGGAACGCAGCCCGGGCACGCCGATGGCGCGCCGGGGTTGCCAGGGCTGTCAGATCAGGGAGATGGGAGGCTTGAAGAACGCCGCGGGCAAAGGACCCGGGCATGCAGGCAGCTGCTGCGCGATCTCGTTGGGAGGCAAGGAAACGCGCACGGCAGGCAGCGCGAAGAGCGCGCTGGATTCTTCGATCTCGTCGAGCATGTCGAGCGGGTCGAGCAAGTCGGCGGACCAGATCTCGCAGTAGCCGGGAGGATCGTCGTCCTGCGCCAGCAACTCAGCGGCCGGTTCACCCGCCAGGCCATCGTCGCCCGGCGCTACGATGCGATCCAGGCCGGCGCTGCCGTCCGGTTCGTCGAGGGTGCGGGTGAACGTGGATTCCAGGATCACGCGGTCGAACCGGTCGGACCGATCGGTCAGGCCAGGCTCGAATGCCGTCCCCGCGACACCGGCGTGCGCGCTCGCCGCTGCCCCGAGGGACAGCAAAGACAAGCACAGAACGGTCAGCAGCAACAGCAGGGATCGCATGAAACGGGGGCAATACGAAAGGGGCACAGGCCACGCCGTGGCGGGAAGCAGCCTGCCTTGCGACGAGGGTGCATTGTAACGCGAATGCAAATCATAGACAGGCTGGCACCTCGTGCGTTCCCGGGGGAACCAAACATCATGCTACTCGAGCACGAAACTCCGCTCCCGCACCGCCTCGGAATCGAGTCCGATCTGAACATTGACGTCGCCTGGCTCGACGACATACTCGAGTCTGGCGTTAAAGAATTTCAGTTTCTCTTCATCGATGGTGAAWTGCACCACGCGCTCCTCACCCGCCCTGAGCATGAGCTTGCGGAAGTCCTTCAACTCCTTCACCGGCCGCACAACGGAGGCGGCGACATCCTGGAGATAAAGCTGGACAACCGTTTCCCCGTCGCGCTGCCCGGTGTTCTTCACGGTCACGCTGGACTCGATCGTTCCATGGCGCGGCATGGTGCGGCTGGACAGCCTGATGTCCGATACGCTGAATTCCGTATAGCTCAGGCCGTAGCCGAACGGGTAGAGCGGGCCGGACGGCTCCTCGAAGTATTGTGAAGTGTAGTTCGGTGCCTTGCCTGGTACGAATGGGCGCCCGATGCGTGGATGGTTGTAATAGGTCGGGACCTGCCCGATCGAACGCGGAAAGGAAATGGGCAGCTTGCCCGACGGGTTGTAATCGCCGAACAGCACGTCGGCGATAGCATGGCCGCCCTCGGTGCCGGCGTACCACGTCTCGAGCAGGGCATCGGCATTCTCCTTCACCCAGTTGAGCGTGAGGGGGCGGCCGTTCATCAGTACCACCACCAGCGGCTTGCCGGTCGTCCTGAGCGCCTTGAGCAGGGTCTCCTGGCTTCCCGGCAGCAACAGGCTCGTGCGGGTCGACGCCTCGTGCGACATGCCGCGCGACTCGCCCACGGCCACCACGATCACATCGGCACTTCGCGCTGCGGCCACGGCCTCGGCGATCATGTCGCCCGGAGAACGCTTGTCCTGCACGATCTCGGGCTTGTCCAGATTCATGAAGTTCAGATATCCGACCACGCCGGCATCGTCGGTCACGTTCGCGCCGCGGGCATAGATCACGCGGCCCTGGCCGGCGACTGCGTCGCGCATGCCTTGCAGCAGCGTGACCGATTGCCGGGATTTGCCGGCCGCCGACCAGCTCCCCATGATGTCGATGGGGGCATCGGCCAACGGCCCGATGACCGCCACCGTGCCGGTCTTCCTCAGGGGCAGCGTCCGGCCGCGGTTCTCGAGCAGGACCAGCGACTTGCGCGCGGCGGCCAGTGCCGCCGCCCGGTGCAGGCGGCTCTCCGCGTCGACGTCGGCCGGGTCCTGCCCGGCGACGCCGATGCGCCGGTAGGGGTCCTGGAACAATCCCAGATCGTACTTGACACCCAGCACCTCACGCACCGCGTCGTCGACGTCGCGCACGGACACTTCGCCCGATTTCACAAGCCCGGCCAGGTAGGCCAGGTAAGCCGAGTCGTGCATGCTCATATCGACGCCGGCCTGGATGGCGAGCCTGGCGGCCTCGCGCCGGTCCTTTGCCACGCCATGCAGCGTCAGCTCGTCGATGGCCCCGTGATCGCTCACCGTGATGCCCTTGAATCCCCAGGTCTTGCGCAGCAGATCCCTCAGCAGCCACTTGTTCGACGTGGCCGGCACCCCGTTGATCGAATTCAGCGCGATCATGACCCCGCCGGCGCCGGCATCGACGGCGGCCCGGTACGGCGGCAGATAATCCTGGAACATGCGGATCGGGCTCATGTCGACCGCGTTGTAGTCGCGCCCGCCTTCCACGGCGCCGTATAGCGCGAAATGCTTGATGACGGCCATCACGCTGTCGGCATTGGCCGGCGATGTTCCCTGCAGCCCCCTGACGCTGGCCTGGGCGCACAGCGAGACGAGATAGGGATCCTCGCCAAACCCTTCGGACGTGCGCCCCCAGCGCGGATCGCGCGAGATGTCGAGCATCGGCGCGAAGCTCATGTCAAGGCCGTCCGCGCTTGCCTCGATGGCAGAGACACGTGCACTCTGCGCCACGGTCTCCATGTCCCAGCTCGATGCGAGGCCCAGGCTGATCGGGAATATGGTGCGGTGCCCGTGCACCACGTCGTAGGCGAAGAAGATGGGGATCTTCAGGCGGCTGTCCTTTACTGCCGCGTCCTGCATCGGCCGGTTGTCCTTGCGCGTCACCGAATTGAACGTGCCGCCCACCCGGCCCGCCGCAATCTCCTTGAGCAGCTGGGGCTGCGGCATGTCCTCGCCGATGCTGATGAGGCGCAACTGGCCGATCTTCTCGTCGAGCGTCATCCGTCCCATGAGATCGGCGATCAACGCGTTCTTGTTGTCGAGGGAAACCGACGCGGGACCGGCAAGAACCGGCGAACAGACCAGACTGGCCGACAGGGCCAGCGACGCGAGCATTCTCATCTGATGGTATCCAAGTGTCCAGGCGATGCGCACCTCCTGTTTTACAGGCATGCGAAGCCAAATACGTTATCTTTCTGCACTGCGCCCCAGTTTACCGCCACCACGCCGGCGGCTTTTCCCGCACGTGCCGCGGCAGCATTTCCCGGCGTGCATTATCTGGAGAGACTCATGGTTCTTGCCGCCTTCGCCGCGTCGCTGCGTACCAGGACGCAGACCGCCTTGCCAGCTCTCATGGCTTTGGCGCTGCTGTGCGGCAACCAGGCTTGCGCGTTCTCCCTGGACGACGTGACAACCCGTGCCAAGGCACTGGCGGACATGGCGTATGCCGCACCGGCCAGCAACCTGCCACCGGCATTCAGCCAGATGCAGTTTGGCGACTACATCAAGATCCAGCCCCGCAGCGACATGATGGAGTGGAAAGACCAGGCTACGCCGTTCCGCCTGGGCTTCTACCACCAAGGCATGCAGTTCGGCAGCCCGGTTCGCATCAACGAGATCGTCCGCAACGACGTCCATGAGATCAGATACGACCCGGCGCGGTTTGACTTCGGCGACCTGAAGTTCGGCAAGTCCGCGACCGGCAGGCTTGGCTATGCCGGCTTTCGGGTGCTCTACCCGATCAACCGCGCCGACAAGCTCGACGAGATCATGAGCGTGCTGGGCGCCAGCTATTTCCGGGTCATCGGCAAGAACCAGGTGTATGGCCTGTCCAGCCGCGGCCTGGCCATCAATACCGGGCTGCCCGCAGCCGAGGAATTTCCGGCCTTCCGCGAGTTCTGGATTGCGCGGCCCGAACCGCAGGACAAGCATCTCGTGTTCTACGCCCTGCTTGACTCGCCGAGCGCCACCGGCGCTTACCGCTTCGATCTCTACCCCGGCGAGGACTCGATCCTCAAGGTACAGGCACGCATCTTTCTGCGTGGGCCCGTGACCAAACTCGGCGTGGCGCCGCTGACCAGCATGTTCCTGTTCGGGCCGAACCAGCAACGCGATCCGCACAACTTCCGGCCATCCCTGCATGACTCCAACGGACTCTCCATCCACACCGGAAATGGCGAATGGCTGTGGCGGCCGCTGAACAACCCGCGCAACCTCGGCATCAGCACCTTCCAGGTCACGAACCCGAGGGGCTTCGGGCTGCTCCAGCGCGGGCGCGACTTCTCCGCCTATGAAGACCTGAAGGACCGCTATGACCTGCGCCCGAGCGCCTGGATCGAACCGCAGGGCGACTGGGGCAAGGGCAAGGTCGAACTCGTGGAAATCCCCACGCCGGACGAGACCAATGACAACATCGTCGCCTTCTGGACGCCGGACCGGTTGCCGCCCACGGGCCAGCCGCTGCAGGCCGACTACACGATGCACTGGACCATCAACGAGCGCGCCCTGATCGACAAGAATCTGGCCTGGGTCAAGCAAACGCTGCGCTCGGCGGGAGAAATCACGCAGGCCAACCTGATCCGCCGCCTGGATGGCAGCACCGGCCTTGCAGTCGATTTCGAAGGCCCCGTTCTTGCGAATCTTCCCGCCGGCGCGCAGGTCGGCGCGCAGGTCAGCGTGAGCGACAACGCCGAGCTCCTCGCCAACGTGCTGGAGCCCAACCCTGTCACCAAAGGCTGGCGGCTGAATCTGCGGATCAAGGTCAAGGATCCGCGCAAGGTAGTGGAAATGCGCGCTGCACTGGTGTCCGGCGACAAGACGCTAAGCGAGACGTGGAGCTACCAGCTGCCGCCATATTCGGTCGGGGGACAATAAGCGAGCGGCATCGCCGCGGCGTAGGGGGCATCCGCGATATTTGGACAGGATCGGATCGGCAAGGACCACGTACCTTGAATAGGACACCGTTGCGCTCTAAGTTTGAGACACCCGCCCCAGCGATGGCAGGGCGGAGCGTACAACCGGAGACAATGATGACCACCCCGATTTCTGTCGTGAAATCAGCCTATGAGGCGTATGGCCGCGGCGACGTCAATGCCATCCTCGATCTTGTGGCGGACAGGGTCGACTGGAAGATGGTAGGGCCGCCCCAGATTCCCTATACCGGGCAGCGCAACAACAAAGCCGAAGTCGCCAGCTTCTTCGCACAGCTCGCGCAGGCGGATGACACGCAACTTTTCGAGCCGCGCGAGTTTATCGAGTCAGGCGAGCATGTGGTCGTACTCGGCTACTTGCGGGGGACCACGCGTCCCGAAGGCAAGCTGGTTGAAACCGAATGGGCACACATCTTCACGGTCCTCGACGGCAAGATTCGTCGCTGGAGGGGCTTTGCCGATACGTCCCTGCGCTTTCTATGAAGCGGCTTCCGATATGGACGCTACTTCCCCCTCCTCAAGAAACGCCAGCAGCACCTGCACCCGTGCCGCAACGCCCCCGCCGCGTCCGCACCAGCAGCGTCACCGGCGCGCTGTCGCACTCCCAATCGGCAAGCACGCGGACTAGCGAGCCACGTGCCACCGCCTCCCCCCGCAGGTCTTCGACCTGGATCATTAAACTCTGCTTAACGATTGATGTTCGTGTATTTAACCACGAGCCACGTACTCCTTCCTACACTGAGGGCCTGTAACGCATCCAAAGACGCCAAAGACCATCCAAAGACCACCCAAAGACGATATGCCTATTTCCTCCGACACACTCGCGAGCCTGGAGACGCCGGCAGCGGTGATCGACCTGGCCCGCATGCAGCACAATATCCAGCGCATGCAGATGCGCATGAATGCACTCGGCGTGCGCTTCCGTCCGCATGCCAAGACCAGTAAATGCTCGCCCGTGGTGCACGCGCAAATCGCTGCCGGCGCGCGCGGCATCACCGTTTCCACGCTCAAGGAAGCCGCGCATTTCTTCGCCGATGGCATCACCGACATCCTCTACGGCGTTGGCATGGTGCAGAGCAAGCTGCCCCAGGCCCTGGCCCTGCGCCGGCAGGGCTGCCACCTGAAGATCGTCACCGATAGCGTGGCATCGGCCGAAGCCATCGTCGCGTTCGGCGCCGAGCATGGCGAAGTGTTCGAGGTCTGGATCGAAATCGACACCGATGGCCACCGCTCCGGCATCCGTCCCGACGAGGCGGCGCTGCTCGCGGTCGCCCGCGTGCTGCACCAGGGCGGCGCCCGCCTGGGCGGCGTGATGACGCACGCCGGCTCCAGCTACGACCTGGACACGCCCGAAGCCCTGGCCGCGATGGCGGAGCAGGAGCGGGCCGGCTGCGTCAAGGCGGCATCCCGGCTGCGCGAAGCAGGTCTACCCTGCCCGGTTGTCAGCGTGGGCTCCACCCCCACCGCACTCTCGGCATCCAGCCTCGAAGGCGTCACCGAAGTGCGCGCGGGCGTCTACGTGTTCTTCGATCTCGTCATGCGCAACGTCGGCGTGTGTACCACGGACGACGTGGCCCTGAGCGTGCTGACCACCGTGATCGGGCACCAGGCGGACAATGGCTGGGCCATCGTCGACGCGGGATGGATGGCCATGAGCCGCGACCGCGGCACGCAAAAGCAGAAGTGCGATTTCGGTTACGGCCAGGTCTGCGGCATCGACGGCGCCGTGCTGCCGGGGTACGTGCTCAGCGGCGCCAACCAGGAACATGGCATTCTCTCGCGTGAAGGCTCCCCGGAGCCTGACATCGTGGCGCGCTTCCCCATTGGCACGCTGCTGCGCATCCTGCCCAATCACGCCTGTGCAACGGGGGCGCAGTTTCCTGAATATCACGCGCTCGCGCAAGACGGCGAGCTCACTACCTGGAGCCGGTTCCATGGATGGTAATTCGAACCCCGCGGTGCGGACGATCTCTCCGGCCGGGCTATCCGCGCCCGGCGGACACTACAGCCACGCGACGGTCGCCAATGGCTTTGTCTTCGTATCCGGCCAGCTGCCGATCACGCCCGACGGGCAAAAGCTCGTTGACGCCCCCTTCGAGGAGCAAGCGCGGCAGGTGCTGGCGAACGTGGAGGCGGCGCTGATCGCCGCGGGGAGCGGCATCGACGGACTGGCCCAGGTGCGTGTGTATGTGGACGCCATGGAGAACTGGCCGGCATTCAACGCGATCTACACCGCATGGGCGGGCAATGCGCGCCCGGCGCGGGCGATCGTGCCGACCGGCCCGCTGCATTTTGGCCTGAAGGTCGAAGTGGAGGCCACGGCGATTGTCCTGCAAGCTGTCCTGCCAGCGCCGTAGCGCCCCCGGCCGCAAGTGGTAACTCGTAGCCATGCGCAGCCGATCAATGACTACAATGCAAGGCATCCTTTCGAAGGCAGCCTGGCCCGCCCACGACACCATGTGACGCGGCGGGCCGGGGCTTGGGAGAACCGCATGACCAACGATACGAAACGCTTCAGGCCATTGGACCCGGGCCGGGTCAATACGATGGACGCGCTTGAAGTCCAGTACTGGTGCACGGAGCTTAACTGTACGCAGGCCGAACTCCAGGAAGCCGTGTCGAACGCGGGCGATCACATTTCCGCGGTCCGGGCCCACCTGGAGACGCTGTACCCGGACAAGCGGCATGGGTAGCTGACTCGCTGCCGCATGGGGCGGGACTGTCAGGGCAGGCCCGATCGTCAGCCGTGTCAGCCGAGTTGCGGCTGCGTGGCGGCAAAGCTCGGCCGCGCGCGCATGACCGCCTGCGCGCGCCGCAGGTTTGGATACGTCTCCAGCAATGCAGCACCCTCGGGAAACATGCCGACGGACGTCAGGATCGGCACGAGGAACAGGTCCGGCATCGACATCGCCGTACCGACCAGGTAATCGCGATCGCCGTAAGCGGCGTCCAGCGCCTGCAATTGCGCGGCCATCTCCGGCAGCGCCGCATCGATCACCGCGCGATCGGGCTGGCCGTTTTCGCCCTTGGGGAAAACGTACTGCAGCACGTAGCGGCGGACCATCGTGTCATAGGCATGGCAGTTGATCAGGCTGATCCATTGCTCGGCGCGCGCACGGGCGGTGGGGCCCCATTGGGCCAGCAGGCTCGGTCCTTCGAAGGCTTCCTCGAGATAGCCCAGGATCGCGCGGGTCTCGTAGAACGCGATCGGTCCATCGGTCAGTACGGGGACGCGCCCGAACGGATTGTGCGCGAGCACCTTCGGCGAATGCGGCGGCACCGGCTGCAGCGTGTAGGCCACGCCTTTTTCCTCCAGCGCCATGCGCACCGTGCGGCAGTAGCTGCTGCGCGGATCGCCGATCACCGTGACGGTGCTGGCGCTGCCAGCCGGATCGAGGTAATCGCTGAGGCGGTTGAACACCGACTGCCATCCACCCATATGCGAATCGCGCTCCCGCACATCGGGGAAGCCGCTGTGACGCATATGCAGATGGGTACCGCCATCCTTCTCCGTCAGCGTGACTTCGATCAGCGTCCTGATTTCCTGCGGCATGGCACCGGATTCCCACGACCAGGTATAGGCGAGGAAGTCGGCCCGGTCGATCGCCTGGTACTCGCCACCCACGATGTGCCTCGAACCATCGCGCCCGCCCATCACGACGCGGTACTTGCCACCGACGCGCGCGTCGGCGCTGACTTCCAGCACGCTCATGCCGCGCGGGCAATGCCACTCGGCCAGCGCGGCCTGGCTGGTGAAGGCATCGAAAACCTTCTCGCGCGGGGCGCGGATAAAACGGTCCATTTCCAGGTGGAAGGTAGCAGCTTGGGTCATGATTTTTTCCCTCGGGCTTGGCCTGCATCGGGGGCGCCTTCGGTGGCGCCCGCCGCATGGGTGCGTTCGACGAACTCAACAAGGCGATCCAGGTTGCCTTCCCAATGGCGCCGGTAGGTACCCAGCCAGTCATGCGCGTCGCGCAGCGCATCGGCCCGCAGGTGGCAGATGCGCCAGCGCGCGTTGACTTCGCGCTCGATCAGGCCCGCTTCCGCGAGCACGCGCAGATGCTTCGAAATCGCGGGGGCGGATATCTCGAACGGACGCGCCAGCTCGCTCACCGGCGCCTCCCCTTCGGCCAGGCGCGCCAGGATCGCACGGCGCGTCGGGTCGGCCAGGGCGGCAAAGATCGTGGTCAGCGGGTCGATAAAGGTTGGCATGGATTCATTTAACCACCAGGTTAAATGAAAGTCAAGACAGAGGATCATGAGTGCCGCCCGCGACCGGAGGTGGTGGAATAATTTCCCCGCCAGAAGCGTTTACCTCAGGAGCAAGGGGGCGCGACGGGTGCATATGCGTGCGCATGCACTATGCTGAATGAGTTAGTCGACGCTGGAGAATGGTCATGCGATATCGCTTAGCCGGATGGGCGGCCGTGGCCGCTACCACGTTCGCGCTGTGTGCCTGCGCGAGCCTGGAACCCGTACAGACCGCGCAGAAAATGATCGGCAGTCCGCAAAATAGTGTGCGCGATACGTTCGGCGCCCCCACTGAGACCTACCAGCTCACCGGAGGCACCATCCGCTGGATCTACTCGAAGCAGCCGCTCGGATACGAGGTCTATGCCGCGGATTTCGACGCGAGCGGGAACCTGGCCAGCTTCCGCCAGATGCTGACCGAGAAGGAGATCTATGAAGCGCGGCCGGGCGTCTGGACCAAGCACGACGTGGCCGAGCGGTTCGGCCTGCCGCGCGAGCCGGTCCAGTATTACCCGCTCATGAAGCGCGAGGCGTGGTCGTACCGGCTTTATGCGGGCGGCTACTTGCCGGCCCACTTCAGCGCCTATTTTGACGACAGCGGCAAGCTGGACCGCACGATGATCATCCTCGACATGATCGGCGGCGACAGCCGCGAAGCCAGCAAATGAAGCCATTGGATTCGGGCGCAACCGCGCCCGAATCGCGGTTCAGCCGCTAGCCCGCTAGCCGCTGAATACCGCAACGCACTCCACCTCCACCCTGGCGCCAAGGGCCAGCCCGATGGCGCCGAGCGCGCTGCGCGCCGGGTACGGGGCCTGGAAGAAATCCTTGTAGACCTCGTTGAAGATCTGCCAATCGCCGATATCGGCCAGCATGATGGTGCACTTGGCCACATCCTTGAGCGACAGGCCGTTCGCTTCGAGCGTGCCCCGGATATTCATCAGCGTCTGCCTGGCTTCTTCGCGGATTCCGCCCGGCACAAGTCGGGTGGTGCCGGGCACGATCCCCATCTGCCCGGAGAGGTACAACAGTTCGCCAACCCGCACGCCCTCTGAGAAAGGCAGCCCTGCGGGAAGGATCTTGCCGGAGTTCAGGAATTCCATGGTGCGCCCCGTGTCGGTGATTGCTTCGGATGCCGCGCGCATGACCGCAGGGTGAAGCAGCGGCGGATGGCGGCGATGCGGTTTTCCAGTCTAGGACAAGCGCATTCAGGACCCCAACCGCCGGTTACCAAATAATGCTGCGCAAGGAATACGTCCGGCTGAGCAGCCCGCAGCGATCAGCCTTGCGCGCCCACGCTGCCTCGAATCAGATTTTCAGCCGCCGCCAGCGGTGTCGCACTGCCCGCGGGCAACGAATGCGTGTGCTCCAGTTCGCTGGCCTGATGAAAGCTCACCCAGGTGCGTCCCTGATCGTCATCGCGCACCAGCACGCGCAGCGGCAAGTCCAGCGCAACGCCTGGCACCGCCAGCATCAGCGGCGTACCGGCCTTGGGATTGCCGAAGATCAGCACTTGCGTGGGCGGCATCGCCAGCCCCGCATTGCGCGCGCTCTCGGCATGGTCGATGCGGGCAAAGACCGTGATGCCCTTCTCCTTGAACGCCGCGAGAAGGCGCTCCAGGGTGAGCGGAAAATCGTAGCGGCTGGCGATGGTTTCCATGGCGGTGACAGTATCCGATCAACGGCACCGGTTACTGTACACCGCAGTCCTTACGCAGTACGCGCCAGCACGCTGGCAATGGCTCCCGCCACCTGCGCGACATTGCGCTCGTTCAGGCCGGCCACGCACATCCGCCCCGAGCGCAGCAGGTACACGCCGTGCTCCGCGCGCAGGCGGTCCACCTGATCGGCCGTCAGGCCGGTATAGGTGAACATGCCTCTCTGGGTCAGGTAACGCGACAGCGCCTCGCCACTCACATGGCCTTGCAGTCTGTCGTGGATCGACCCGCGCATCCTGGCAATGCGTTCGCACTTCTGCGCCAGTTCGAGCTCCCACGTCACGCGCAGTGCCGGTGTGGTCAAGACCTTGGCCACCACCCGTGCGCCGTGCGTCGGCGGGTTGCTGTAGTTGGCGCGCACCGCGCCCGTCAACTGGCCCAGCACCCGGCCAGTCTCTGCCGCGTTGTCGCAAACCACGCTCAGCCCGCCGCAACGTTCGCCATACAGCGAGAAGTTCTTCGAGAACGAGTTTGCCACCAGGCACGGCACGCCTTGCGCCACCAGCTCGCGCACCGCAAAGGCATCGTCGTCCAGGCCGGCGCCAAAACCCTGGTAGGCCATGTCGACGAAAGGCAGCAACTCGTTCGCCTTCAGCAGCGTGATGAGCTTGCGCCACTGGTCCTGGCTCAGGTCCACGCCGGTCGGGTTGTGGCAGCAGGCATGCAGCAGCACGATGCTGCGCTTCGGGATGACCCGCAGCGCTTCCATCATGGCGTCGAACTTCAGGCCGCCGGTGGCGTCGTCGTAGTACGGATAGGAATTGACGGTAAAGCCCGTGCGCTCGAAGATCACGCGATGGTTTTCCCAGCTCGGATCGCTGATCCAGACTTGCGCCTTGGGGAAATAGTGCTTCAGGAAGTCGGCGCCCACGCGCAGCGCGCCCGAACCTCCCAGGGTCTGCACGGTCGCGATGCGTCCCTCCGCGCGCGCGCTGGATGCCTCGCCGAAGACCAGCGCCTGCACGGCGTCCCGGTAGCTCGCGAAGCCGGCCATGGGCAGGTAGGGACGCGGGCCCATGTCGGCCATCAGCTCGGCTTCGGCCTGCGCCACCGCCTGCATCACCGGCAGCCGGCCTTCGCCATCGAAGTAGATGCCGATGCTCAGGTTGACCTTGTCGGTCCTGGGATCTTGTTGAAAGCTTTCGTTGAGCGAAAGGATCGGGTCGCCGGGATAGGCATCGATATGTTCGAACATTGGATACTCTGGCTGGAATGGGTTGTGGCCGGCGGCCGGTGGGCCGCCAGGGTCATCATTATGCCGATACGCTCTGCTGCAGGGCCAACGCCGCGTTCTTTTGCCGCAAGCGATAGCTCAGGCCCAGGACGGCCAGCCATGCCGGAATCAGGTAGACCGAAATGCGCAGCCCCGGCGTGAGGTACATCACGTACAGGATACCCGCCAGGAAAGCCAGGCACAGGTAATTCGTGAACGGATAGCCCAGGCTCTTGAAGCGCGTTTCCTGGCCGGCAATGCGCTTGTCGCGGCGGAACTTGAGGTGAATGATGCTGATCATCGCCCAGTTGATGATCAGTGCCGAGACCACCAGGCCCATCAGCAGTTCAAAGGCTTGGCCCGGCATGAAGTAGTTGATCACCACGCAGGCCGCCGTGGCCAGTGCGGAAACGCCCAGCGCGGCCAGCGGAATCCCGCGCTTGTTGACCTTCAGCAGCGCTTGCGGCGCATTGCCCTGCCTGGCCAGGCCGTACAGCATGCGGCTGTTGCAATACACGCCGCTGTTATAGACCGACAGCGCGGCCGTCAGCACCACGGCGTTGAGCACCGTTGCCACGAAGTCGCTGTTCATCGCATGGAAGATCAGCACGAACGGGCTGCCGCCGGTCACGACCTTTTCCCACGGGTAGAGCGAGAGCAGTACGCCCAGTGCGCCCACGTAGAAAATCAGGATGCGGTAGATCACCTGGTTGGTGGCCTTGGGGATGGTCTTTTCCGGATTATCGGCCTCCGCCGCGGTAATACCCACCAGTTCCAGGCCGCCGAACGAGAACATGATCACCGCCATGGCCATGACCAGGCCGGAGATGCCGTTCGGGAAGAAGCCGCCGTGCTGCCACAGGTTGGACACGCTCGCCTGCGGCCCGGCGTTGCCGGATGCCAGCAGGTAGCCGCCGAATACGATCATGCCGACGATGGCCAGGACCTTGACGATGGAGAACCAGAATTCCATCTCGCCAAACGACTTGACGCTCGACAGGTTGATGGCGTTGATCAGCAGGAAGAACGCCAGTGCGGAGACCCAGGTGGGGATGTGTGGCCACCAGTACTGGACATAGATGCCCACCGCCGACAGCTCCGCCATGCTGACCAGGATATACAGCACCCAGTAGTTCCAGCCCGACATGAAGCCGGCAAAGTGCCCGCAATATTTGTTGGCGAAGTGGCTGAAGGAGCCGGCGACGGGTTCGTCGACCACCATCTCCCCGAGCTGCCGCATGATGAAGAAGGCGATGATGCCGGCTACCGCGTAGCCGAGCAGGACCGAAGGGCCTGCCATCTTGATGGTCTGGGCAATGCCCAGGAACAGGCCGGTGCCAATGGCACCGCCCAGCGCGATCAGCTGGATATGCCGGTTTTTCAAGCCGCGCTTGAGTGTCTCTTCCGTGCCCTTGGTGCTCTTGATGCCGCTCTTGCTGCTCTTGGAATTGGGAACCATGGTTTTGTCTCTACCCACTCTTTTGGAATATGGGCCTGCGCCTCTCGCGTTTTGCGGGCGCTTTGGCCATGGCACCGCCAGCGCGCAGCCGTACTGCCGCGCCGGACGGTGTTGTTGCAGTCAGTGTCTTGTTGACCTTGTGGGTCTCAGACCTTGAGGGTGCCGCGTTGGATCTGGTCGCGCTCCAGCGATTCGAAGAGCGCCTTGAAGTTGCCTTCGCCGAAGCCTTCGTCGCCCTTGCGCTGGATGAATTCGAAGAACACCGGGCCGAGCGCGGTCTTCGAGAAGATCTGCAGCAGCAGGCGCGGCTTGCCGCCTTCGGTGGTGCCGTCGACCAGGATGCCGCGCGTCTGCAGCTGGTCCACCGGCAAGCCGTGGCCCGGCAGGCGCTTTTCCAGACCTTGGTAGTAGTAATCGTTGGGTGCTGTCATCAGGGGCACGCCGGCCATCTGCAGGCGGTCGATGACTTCGATCAGGTTGTCGGTCAGGAAGGCGATGTGCTGGATGCCCTCGCCGTTGAATGCCATCAGGAATTCCTCGATCTGGCCGGCGCCCTTGGACGAYTCYTCGTTCAGCGGGATGCGGATCWTGCCRTCCGGSGCRGTCATGGCCTTCGAGGTCAGGCCGGTGTATTCCCCCTGGATGTCGAAATAGCGGATTTCGCGGAAGTTGAACAGCTTTTCGTAGAAATTAGCCCAGTAAGCCATGCGGCCACGGTAGACATTGTGCGTCAGGTGATCGATCAGGCGCAGGCCGTGGCCCACCGGGTGGCGGTCCACGCCTTCGATGAATTCGAAGTCGATGTCATAGATGGACTTGCCTTCTTCGAAGCGGTCGATCAGGTATAGCGGCGCGCCGCCGATGCCCTTGATTGCCGGCAGGCGCAGCTCCATCGGGCCGGTGGCGATTTCCACCGGCTGGGCGCCGAGTTCCAGGGCGCGCGCATAAGCCTTGTGCGAGTCCTTCACGCGGAAGGCCATGCCGCAGGCGCTCGGTCCGTGCTCGGCCGCAAAGTAGGCCGCCGGGCTGTTCGGCTCGCGGTTGACGATGAAATTGACCTCGCCCTGGCGGAACAGCACGACATCCTTGGAGCGGTGGCGCGCCACCAGGCTGAAGCCCATCTGTTCGAACAGCGGTTCCAGGAGGTTGGGCGTGGGCGAGGCGAATTCCACGAATTCGAAGCCCATCAACTGCATCGGATTTTCAAACAGATCGGCCATGGTGTACTCAACAAGAAGTTGGGGGACGAGAGAAATAATAGGGTGGCTGCTGTACGCCAACGCCTTGGTGCGCAGCGCCAGACACGTACGACGGGGGCTCTCGGCTCCCCATGCGTACCGTCAATGTGGAACTGAGTTTATATTCCGGCCCGGTAAATAGGATTTCGTAATCCACGCAGGCAAACCCTTGATCATGATATAAAATTTCCTTATTTACATGATCAGAGAAACAAAAGTGCACCATTCTGAGCTTGATCGCATAGACCGCCGCTTGCTGGCGGCGCTGCAGGAAAACGGACGTGCGTCCAACCTCGAACTGGCCGAGGCGATTCGCCTGTCGCCGGCCCAGACGCTGCGCCGGCATCGCCGCCTGGAAGAGACGGGCATCATCAAGCGCTACGAGGCCCGGCTGGACTCCACCAGCCTGGGGTTCGGCGTCACCGCCTTTATCCATGTCACGATGGAGCGTGGCCATATCCGGGATCTATCGAATTTCAAGGGGCTGGTCGCCGAACTGGCCCAGATCCAGGAATGCTTCTCCGTCACGGGAGATATCGACTACGTGCTGAAGGTAGTGGCGCGTGATCTCAAATCGCTTTCGGATTTCCTGCTCGACACGCTGATGCGCATCCCGGGTGTGAGCGGGGTAAAGTCCAGCGTCTGCCTGGATGAGATCAAGTGCACCAGTGCGATGCCCCTGGAACCGTGAGCCGTGAGCCGGACGGCCTATGCTTTGATGGGATCCCTGACTCACCCGCCCCGTGCCCCCTGCCCTGGAAACCGGCTGCCCCGTCATCCTGTTTGGTGCCTTCGATCGCCATAACTTCGGCGATCTGCTGTTACCCCATGTGCTTACGTGCCTGTTGAAAGGCCCGGCGCCCCACTATGCCGGGCTGGCGCAGCGCAACCTGCTGCCGCATGGCGGCCACCGGGTCGGTTCGCTGGCGCAGTTCGCCGCGCAGCCGGGCCTGCGCGGGGCGGACATCATCCACGTGGGCGGCGAGATTCTCTGCTGCGAGGCGTGGGAGGCGGCGGTGATGCTGCAGCCGCCGGAAGGGGCCGGGGCAGTGATCGCGCGGTTCCACGACCGCCCGGGGGAGCGCCAGGCCTGGGCGCACAGCGTGCTGGGCGTGGAAGATCTGGCGCCATACGCGCTGCCACGGGGACGGTTCCCCCAGGCACGGCGCGTGATCTACAACGCCGTGGGCGGCGTCGACCTGGACCAGCGCGACCCGGCCATGCAGGCCGAGGTGCTGGGCAAGCTGAAGGCCGCGGACCATGTCAGCGCAAGAGACGACCTGACCAGGCGCTTTTTGCTGGCCAACGGCATAGCAGCCAGCGTGCTGCCGGACCCGGCGGTCATGGTGGCGGCGCTGTTCACCCCCCGCATCCGCGATCGTGCCCGCCGCGGCGAACCGGCGCAGGTGATCAAGGCTTTCCCGCAGGGCTACCTTGCCGTGCAGTTCAGCGCGGACTTTGGCGACGATGAAACGCTGCGCGGCCTCGCCGGCCAGCTCGACCGCGCCGCACGAGCAACGGGATACGGCATTGCGCTGTTCCGCGCAGGTGCCGCCCCCTGGCATGACGACCTCTCCTGTTACCAGCGCCTGGCGCGGTACATGGGCACGCCAGCGCCGCACATCGTCCAGACCCTCGATATCTGGGACATCTGCGCGGTGATCGCCCATAGCCGCGGCTTTGCCGGCAGCAGCCTCCACGGGCGCATCGTGGCGATGGCATTTGCCCTGCCTCGCCTGAACTTCCTGCGCCCGGGGCAGGCGCCGGACACCGGCAAGCAGGCCGCCTTCGCCGCCACCTGGGAGCCGCCGGATGCCCCACGCACGGTGGCGGTGCGGGAGCTTGCCGCTGGCATCGGCCGGGCGTTGGCGCTCGAGCCCGCGCGGCTGGAACAGACCGCGAGGGAACTGGTTGCGGCATACCGGCAGGGCACCGTGGTTGGGTGAAACGCGGTGGATTGTTCCCGGCACCGCATAAAACTCACCGGGATGCTGTATAACCGGCGGGGCCGGCTTCCAGGGCCGCCATTCGGGTTCCGCCACTGTCGCGGCTCGGGTTGGCCGCGCAAGTTCCCGGCATTGGCCGGTTCGCGCGCGCGTTAGGGCAAAATATGGACCTGAATGGCCCCGACAGGGCCCAAAACAGATGACGCCGACACCCGGCTCGCGCCTCGGCATCCGAATTGCCTGAGCCCGCGGGGATTGCCCAGCGTCGCGCGAGGACAGCTCGTCCTTTGACAGAGCACACCAGGAGCATTGATGAGCGACTCGAACCTATCTTTCCTCGGCAGGATCTCTCTTGCCGTGGGCACTTTCTTCACCATCCTGGGCGACCGCGAGTTCGCGGCCGGCGTAAGGCGCCTGCGCAACGGCGAGGGTCTTGCCGCGGCAGCCCCGGCGCCGGTGTCGGCACCTGCACCCGCACCCGCACCTGCACGCGCACCTGCACGCGCACGCGCACCGCAACCGTCCGCGCCCGCGCTGAAGGAAGCGAGCCCGGTGGCAGCCCTCCAGCTCCTGGGATTGCTCCAGCGCGACGCGCGCTTTATCGACTTCGTCGAGGAAGACATCGCGGGCTATTCCGACACGGAAATCGGCGCCGCCTCCCGCCTGGTGCACGATGGCTGCCGCGCGGTGCTGCGCGAGCATTTCACCATCAAGCCGGTGCGCGAGGAAGCCGAAGGCAGCCGGGTGACGCTGGCCGATGGCTTCGACGCCACCGCCATCCGCCTGACCGGCAACGTGGTAGGCAGCGCGCCGTTCAGCGGCAGCATCAGCCACCGCGGCTGGAAAGTCGAGGAAGTCCGCCTGCCGCGCCTGGCCGAACGCCATGACGCCACCGTGATCGCCCCCGCCGAGGTCGAGCTATGAGCGACGCACGCTATGCCATCGGCATCGACCTGGGCACCACCCATAGCGCCCTCTCCTACGTCGACCTGACTGCCAGCGACGGGGAAAAGACCAGCCAGGGTGTCCTGCCGATCACGCAGCTTACCGCGCCTGGCGCCATTGAAGATCTCGATCTGCTGCCGTCCTTTCTCTACCTGCCGCACCAGAGCGAACTCGCCCCGGGGGACCTGGGCCTGCCCTGGATTGCCACGCGCGACTTCGCGGTTGGCGAACTGGCGCGCAGCCGCGGCGCCGCCACGCCGATCCGCCTGGTGTCGAGCGCGAAAAGCTGGCTGTGCCACCCCGGCGTGGACCGCCGGGCGGCGATCCTGCCGAACGATGCGCCGCCCGAAGTACCGCGCGTCTCGCCGCTCGATACTTCCGTCCGATATCTGACGCATCTGCGCGAAGCCTGGGACCACGCTCATCCCGAGGCGCCGTTTGACGAGCAGGAAATCACGGTGACGATTCCCGCATCGTTCGACCCGGCCGCACGCGAACTGACGGCCGAGGCCGCCGAAGCCGCAGGCTACGCACACATGACCCTGCTGGAGGAGCCCCAGGCTGCCCTCTATAGCTGGATCCAGAAGAGCGATGGCGTCTGGCGCAAGCAGGTAAAAGTCGGCGACATCATCCTCGTCGTGGATGTCGGCGGCGGCACCACCGACCTTTCGCTGATCGCCGTGATCGAGCGCGAAGGCAACCTCGAACTGCACCGCGTTGCCGTGGGCGAGCACATCCTGCTCGGCGGCGACAATATGGACCTCGCGCTGGCCCATGTGGTGGCGCGCAAGCTGGCTGCCCAGGGCACGCAGGCCGATCCGTGGCAACTGCGCGCGCTCACCTATGCCTGCCGCTCGGCCAAGGAAACGCTGTTGACCGACCCCGGCACGGATGATGTGCCGCTGGTCGTGCCCAGCCGTGGCTCCAAGCTGATCGGCGGCTCGATCCGCACGGAGCTGACGCGCACCGAACTCACGCAGACCATCCTGGAAGGGTTTTTCCCGCAAGTGGACGGCTCGGCCCGTCCGGTGAGCCGGGCACGCGCCGGGCTGACGCAGCTCGGCCTGCCCTATGCGCAGGACGCGGCCATCACGCGACACCTGGCCGCGTTCCTCGGCCGCCAGGTTGCCGCATTGACCGAACTCCAAGGCGTGCAAGCCACGCAGCCCGAGCACGCGACCTTCCTGCATCCCACCGCCGTGCTCTTCAATGGCGGCGTGTTCAAGTCGGGCTTGCTGGTGGACCGCATCCTGCAGACGCTCAATGGCTGGCTTGCCGCAGAAGGCGCAGCGCCGGCGCGCCTGCTGGAAGGCGCCGATCTGGACCTGGCAGTGGCGCGCGGTGCCGCTTACTACGGCTACGTGCGGCGCGGCAGGGGTGTGCGCATTCGTGGCGGCACCGCGCGTGCCTACTACATCGCCGTGGAATCGTCGATGCCCGCCGTGCCTGGTTTCGAGCCGCCCATCCAGGCGCTGTGCGTGGCGCCGTTCGGCATGGAAGAAGGTACCGAGGCTGCCTTGCCGCCGCAGGAATTCGGCCTCGTGGTGGGCGAGCCCGTCCACTTCCGCTTCTTCGGCTCGTCGGTGCGCCGCCACGACCAGGTCGGCACCCTGATCGACTACTGGTCGCCGGAGGAACTGCATGAGCTCGATGAAATCCGGGCCACGCTGCCGCCCGAAGGCCGCACGGCTGGCGAAGTCGTGCCGGTGAAGCTGCACGCACGGGTCACCGAGGCCGGGACACTGGAACTGGAAGCCGTGTCCAGCGGCAGCGGGGAACGCTGGAAGGTCGAGTTCAACATGCGCGGCAGTGCCAATGCCTGATGCCTGATGCCTGAATGAGGTCAACTACCCCGGCCTAAAGGCCGGAGCTTGTAGAGGCAACTGAACAAGCTCGGGTTGACCAGGCAAAGCGGTACCCAACCCGCTACGTTGCGACCAGGTGCAAGACCAACGTTGGGATGCTTCCTCAGTTCCAACCTCTTGAAGCCCCGGTTGCAGACAAGCGACAGGGTAAGCACGAAACGGATCGGGGCAGATC